>NZ_DF968207.1:0-6922 GCF_001270025.1 Streptomyces azureus
CGGCGACGCCTTCGACCCGCACCGCTACTGGCGCGGCCCGGCCTGGTTCAACACCAACTGGCTGCTGGAGCGCGGGCTGCGGCTGCACGGCGAACGCGGCCGGGCCGACGCCCTGCGCAAGGGGATCCTGCACACCGCGGGCGCCTCCGACTTCGCGGAGTACGTGGACCCGTACACCGGACAGGCCTGCGGCGCCACCGGCTTCGGCTGGACCGCCGCGCTCACGCTCGACCTGCTGCACGACCGGCCCGCATGGGACAGGAACGGCGTCACGGCGATCAAGGGAGAGAACCGGGGATGACGGAGCGGCATCATCTGCTCGTGCACGGCGGGACGTTCGCCGCCGTCGGCGACCGCGGCGACATCAGCGGCTACCGGGGCGGCAGCGCCCCGGACGGAATGTTCGTACAGGACGCGAGGCACCTGAGCCGGTGGCAGCTCACCGTCGACGGGGCCGTGCCCGACACGCTGACGCCGGTGGCCGACGGGGACACCGCGCGCTGCGTCCTCGTGCCCCGCGGCGGCCGCAACGAGCCGCCCGCGTACACGCTCTTCCGCGAGCAGGCCGTCGGGGACGCCTCGTTCGTCGAGTCCCTGCGGGTCACCAGCAACCGCCCGGCGCCGACGACGGTCCGCCTGGCGGTCACCGCCGACGCCGACTTCACCGACCAGTTCGAGCTGCGCTCCGACCACCGCACCTACACGAAGGCCGGCGCCGTCCGCTCCCGGCAGGTCCTCGGGCACGGCGTGGAGTTCACCTACCGGCGCGGCGAGTGGCGGTCCGTCACGACCGTGACGGCCGAGCCCCAGCCGGACGCCGTGGAGGAGACCGGCACCGGCGCCCGCCGCCTGGTGTGGACCCTGGACCTCGAACCGCACGGCACGGCCGAGCTGGTCCTGCGAGTGATGGCCCGCCCGCACGGCGACAAGCGCGCCCTGCGCGTGCCCCGCTCCCCCGCCGCCCTCCAGGAGCGACTCCTCGCCCGGGAGGGCCGGTTCATGGAGGGCGTGGCCTTCCCGGCCGGCTGGCCGGAGCTGTCCGCGGCCTGCGCCCGGGGCCTCGCCGACCTGGCCGCGCTCCAGGTCCCGGCGACCGGCCCGGACGGCGAGGAACTGCGCGTCCCGGCCGCCGGCGCCCCCTGGTTCCTGACCCTGCTGGGCCGGGACGCCCTGCTGACCTCGCTGTTCGCCCTGCCCTACCGGCCGCGGCTGGCCGCCGCCACACTGCCCGCACTCGCCGCGACCCAGGCCGCGGACACCGGTGTCAGCGAGGTCGCCCAGCCCGGCAAGATCGTGCACGAGGTGCGGCACGGCGAACTGGCGCACTTCGGCCAGGTCCCCTACGCCCGGTACTACGGCTCGGTCGACGCCACGCCCCTGTTCCTCGTCCTGCTCGGGGCGTACACCGAGCAGACCGGTGACACCGGCCTGGCCCGCCGTCTGGAGCGGCACGCCCGCGCGGCGGTCGGCTGGATGCTCGACCACGGCGGCCTGACCTCGCGCGGCTACCTCGTCTACCGCGCCGACCAGGGCGGCCTCGCCAACCAGAACTGGAAGGACTCCCCCGGCGCCATCTGCTCCGCCGAGGGCACCCGCCCGGGCGGCCCGGTGACGGCCGCGGGCGCCCAGGGATACGCGTACGACGCGCTGCGCCGCACGGCGTGGCTGGCGCGCACGGTGTGGCAGGACGGGACGTACGCGGACCTGCTGGAGCAGGCGGCCGGTGATCTGCGCGACCGATTCCAGCGGGACTTCTGGATGCCGGAGCGCTCCTTCCCCGCACTGGCGCTCGACGGCCGGGGCCGGCGGGTCGACGCGCTCGCCTCCGACGCCGGGCATCTGCTGTGGTCGGGCCTGCTGGACAAGGAGTACGGCGAACAGGTCGGCCGCCGCCTGCTGGAGCCGGACTTCTTCTCCGGCTGGGGCGTACGCACCCTGGCCGCCGGCCAGCCCGCCTACCACCCGCTCTCCTACCACCGCGGCTCGGTCTGGCCGCACGACAACGCGCTGATCGCTCTCGGCCTGGCCCGCTACGGGCTGCACGACGAGGCCCGCGCGATCGCCCGCGGCCTGGTCGACGCGGCGAGCGCGACCGGCCACCGGCTGCCGGAGGTCCTCGCGGGCTACGGCCGCGACACCCACCCCGAGCCGGTGCCGTACCCGCACGCGTGCGTGCGTGAATCCCGGTCTGCGTCTGCCCCGTTGGCACTGCTCACGGCGGTCGGCGGCGCCTGAAGGCCCCCTTCCGGGCCGGTTGGCCGGGCGTTTGCCGAGAGTTTGCCGAGGGCTGGCCCGGTGGGCTGAACACACCTGCCGGACGCCTCGTACGGAACTGCGGCGGACCCGTACCCCCACGCGGGTCCGCCACCTCACCGCGTTCCGCACGGGAAGGACCTCCGGGTGCCTGTCTTCACACGCTTCAGCCGGTCGCCGCAGCCGGGCATCCCAGGGGCCGAGGCCGAGACGGAGCGTGACGAGAGGGAAGAGGCCGTCCCGGCGGAGGTGGAGACTCCCGCCCCTCGATCCCGCCTTGCCCACCTCCGCACCTGGCGCGCCCGTCACCCCCGGGCCGCCCGCGCCCTCCACCAGACCACCACCGTCCTCGCCGCCGTCCTGGTCCTCGGGGCCCTGCTCCTGCCCAACACCCTCCCGGCCGTCGAGCCGGACCGTTTCGCGCGGATCCCGGCTGAGGCGGTCATCGGGGCCGTCGTCATGCTCGTGCTGCCGCGCCGGCCCCGGCTGGTGGCGGCGGTGCTGTACGGGCTCGGGCTCACCGCGCTGACCACGGTGAACCTGCTCGACATGGGGTTCAACGAGTACCTGGGCCGGGGCTTCAACGCCGCGCTCGACTGGGACCTGCTGCCCGACGCGCAGGGTTACGTCGAGGACACCCTGGGCGGGGGCGTCGCGACCGCCGCGGCCGTCGGCGCGGTCGTGCTCGTCCTGCTCGTGGCGGCCGTCATGGTCGCGGCGACGATCCGGCTCGCCGACGTGCTGTCCCGCCATCGGGTCCGGGCGACCAAGGGCGCCCTGCTCGCCGGCACCGTCTGGGTCACCTGCGCCGCCCTGGGCCTGACGCTCTTCGGGGGCCCGATCGCCTCCGAGCGCGGGGCCGGGGCCCTCCGGGTGCACGCGCAGCGGACCGTGCAGTCGCTGCGGGACGAGGCGGCGTTCGCGCGGGAGGCGAAGGCGGACACCTTCGGCAACACCCCACCCGACCAGCTGCTGCCGGACCTGCGGGGCAAGGACGTGATCTTCACGTTCATCGAGAGCTACGGCCGGAGCGCCCTCGAGGACCCGATCATGGCACCCGGCGTCGACCGGACCCTCGGCACGAGCACCGAGGCCCTGGCGAAGGCCGGTTTCCACGCCCGCAGCGGCTGGCTGACCTCGGCGACCTTCGGCGGCAGCAGCTGGCTCGGCCACTCCACGACCATGTCCGGCCTGTGGATCGACAACCAGCGCCGCTACCGCACGGTCACCGCGGGCGACCACCTCACCCTCACCAAGGCGTTCCAGAAGACCGGCGCGTGGGACACGGTGGGCGTCATGCCGGGCGTGCAGAAGGGCTGGCCGGAGGAGAAGTGGTACGGCCTCGACAAGCTCTACGACGCCTTCGACCTGGGCTACCGGGGCCCGAAGTTCAGCTGGTCGACGATGCCCGACCAGTACGCGCTGGAGGCGTTCCAGCGCCAGGTGCACGGAAGGAAGCGCGACAAGCCGCTGATGTCGTTCGTCATCCTGACCTCCAGCCACCAGCCCTGGGCGCCCCTTCCGAAGATGGTCGGCTGGGACGAACTCGGCGACGGCTCGGTCTTCGGCGCCGTCCAGAAGGCGGGCAAGGAGGCGTCGGACGTCATCACCGACACCACCAGGTCCCGGCAGGAGTACGGCAAGTCCATCCAGTACTCGGTCACCAGCCTCACCCAGTGGCTGGAGCGCTACGGCACCGACGACACCGTCCTGGTCTTCCTCGGCGACCACCAGCCCATGGCCCGGGTCAGCGGCAACCGCGCCGGCCGGGACGTGCCGGTGTCGATCGTCGCGAAGGACCCGAAGGTCCTCGACAAGGTCGCCGACTGGAACTGGACGGAAGGCCTCAAGCCGGACCGCGACGCCCCCGTCTGGAAGATGAGCGCGTTCCGCGACCGCTTCCTCAAGGCGTACGGCTCCACACCGCACGCCTCGGGAGGCTGATCAGCCGCCGGAGGTGTCCAGCTCCGCGTCCTCGCCGATGCCCGCGCAGTCGTACGGGTCCTTCAGCCAGCCGTCCGGCAGCACCACGCGGTTGTTGCCGGACGTACGGCCCCGCGGTCCGTCGGCGCCGGCGGGCCAGGGCTGGTCGAGGTCCAGCTCGTCCAGGCCCGAGCGCAGCTCCTGGAGCGACGAGGTGATCGCGAGCCGCTTGCGCATCTCGGAGCCGACCGCGAAGCCCTTGAGATACCAGGCGACGTGCTTGCGGAAGTCGATCACGCCCCGGGACTCGTCGCCGATCCACTCTCCGAGCAGGGTGGCGTGCCGGACCATGACGTCGGCGACCTCCCGGAGAGCGGGCCGTGCGATGTCCTGGGGGCGCCCCTCGAAAGCCGCTACGAGGTCGGAGAACAGCCAGGGCCGCCCCAGGCACCCGCGCCCGACCACCACACCGTCGCAGCCGGTCTCGCGCACCATCCGCAGGGCGTCCTCGGCCGACCAGATGTCGCCGTTGCCGAGCACGGGGATCTCCGGCACGTGCTCCTTCAGCCGGGCGATGGCGTCCCAGTCGGCGGTGCCGCCGTAGTGCTGGGCGGCGGTGCGGCCGTGCAGCGCGATGGCGGTGACGCCCTCCTCGACGGCGATCCGGCCGGCGTCGAGGTAGGTGATGTGGTCGTCGTCGATGCCCTTGCGCATCTTCATCGTCACGGGCAGGTCGCCGGCGCCGCTGACGGCCTCGCGCAGGATGGCCCGCAGCAGGTTCCGCTTGTACGGGAGCGCGGACCCGCCGCCCTTCCGGGTCACCTTGGGCACCGGGCAGCCGAAGTTGAGGTCGATGTGGTCGGCGAGGTCCTCCTCCGCGATCATGCGGACGGCCTTGCCGACGGTCGCCGGGTCCACGCCGTACAGCTGGATCGACCGGGGGCGCTCACTCGCGTCGAAGTGAATGAGCTGCATGGTCTTCTCGTTGCGCTCGACCAGCGCCCGCGTGGTGATCATCTCGCTCACGAACAGGCCCTTGCCACCACTGAATTCCCTGCACAGCGTGCGGAAGGGCGCGTTGGTGATCCCGGCCATGGGGGCCAGGACGACGGGGGGCCGGACGGCGTGCGGACCGATCTGGAGGGGCGTGGACATGCCTCCATTGTGCCGTGCAATGGGAAGGAAAAATTCATTAGTTAGCAACACTATCGAACTCGGCTACGATGGTCCGCATGCCCGAGCTCAGTCACCGCCGCCGCATGCTGGTGCTCGCGATCTGCTGCATGAGCCTGCTGATCGTGAGCCTCGACAACACGGTCCTGAACGTGGCCCTCCCGTCCATGCAGCGGGACCTGCACGCGAGCACGTCCGGCCTCCAGTGGACGATCGACGCCTACACCCTGGTCCTGGCCTCGCTGCTGATGCTCGCGGGCTCCACCGCCGACCGGATCGGCCGCAAGCGCGTCTTCATGGCGGGCCTGGTCGTCTTCACCCTGGGCTCGGTGCTGTGCTCGCTCGCCCCGAACCTTCAGGCGCTGATCGCGTTCCGGATGGTGCAGGCGGTGGGCGGCTCGATGCTGAACCCGGTCGCCATGTCGATCATCACCAACACCTTCACCGACCCGCGCGAGCGGGCCAGGGCGATCGGCGCCTGGGGCGCGGTCGTCGGCATCTCGATGGCCGCCGGCCCGCTGGTCGGAGGCCTCCTGGTCGAGTCGGTCGGCTGGCGCTCGATCTTCTGGATCAACCTGCCGGTGGGCCTGGCGGCACTGCTGCTCACCCTGCGCTTCGTCCCCGAGTCCCGCGCCGGCAAGACCCGCCGCCCCGACCCGGTCGGCCAGCTCCTGGTGATCGCCCTGTTCGGCTCCCTGACGTACGCGATCATCGAGGCGCCGAGCACGCCGCTCGCGTCGGCAGCCCCACTGGCCGTGGTCGCCCTGGCCGCGCTCGCCGGCCTGCTGTGGTACGAGCCGCGCCGGGCGGAACCCCTGATCGATCTGCGCTTCTTCCGCTCGGCACCGTTCAGCGGGGCCACGGTCATCGCCGTCAGCGCGTTCGCGGCACTCGGCGGTTTCCTGTTCCTGTCCACGCTGTACCTCCAGAACGTACGCGGCCTGACCGCCCTGGAGGCGGGCCTGTGGATGCTGCCGATGGCGGCCCCGACCTTCCTGTGCGCCCCGCTCTCCGGCCGCCTGGTCGGCAGCCGGGGCCCGCGTCTGCCCCTGCTGATCGCGGGCTGCGCGATGACGGCGAGCGGCGTCCTCTTCGCGGTGTTCGACGCCGGGACCTCGAACACCACCCTCCTCGCCGGGTACGTCCTCTTCGGCATCGGCTTCGGCTTCGTCAACGCGCCGATCACCAACGCGGCGGTCTCCGGCATGCCGCGCGCCCAGGCGGGCGTCGCCGCGGCCGTCGCCTCCACGAGCCGCCAGCTCGGCCAGACGCTCGGCGTGGCGGTGGTGGGCGCGGTGCTCGCCGCCGGCGTGGGCGCGTCCTCGTACCGCGAGATGTTCGTGTCGGCAGCCCAGCCGGGCTGGTGGATCATCGCGGCGTGCGGTTTGGCGGTGCTGGCGTTGGGGGCGGTGACGAGCGGGCGGTGGGCTCGGGGGACTGCCGAACGGACGGCTGAGAGAATGGAGTCGGCGGAGGCGCGGGATGCGGTGGTGGCAGCGGAGCGTGCCTAGTAGTGCTTGGTCAGGTCGGTTGTGGTGGTGCGTGTCCTTCCGGCCCGGTGTGGCGTTGAGGG
>NZ_DF968208.1:0-7222 GCF_001270025.1 Streptomyces azureus
ACGGCGACGACTCGGATACGCCGGGAGGTTACGGGGATACGCCGTCGACGCAGCCCCCGAGCACGCCGCCGGCGAAGCCGAAGCCGCCGACCACACCACCGGCGACGAAGCCGCCCACGTCGGCGCCGCCGACCGCCCCGCACCCCGAGCCCTCGACGAAGCCACCCGCCTCGCCCCCGACGGAGCCGCCCTCCCTCCCCGACACCGGGGCTGGGGAGCAGACGCTTGTGGTTTCAGCCGTCGCCGCGTTCCTGCTGACGGGCGGCGCCATCCTGTATCGGCGAGGCCGAGCCGCGTCTCGTCGGTAGTGCTCCGTTCTGGGTGCCGGACGCATCGCGTCCGGCACCCAGGTGCGTATGGGATCCCCATGGGGCGCTCTCTCGGCTGCCGCCGTTGAGCGGACGAAGGGTCAGGCATGGGTGCACAGCCGCGGCGGCGCAGAGGATGGCCCGCGTACGTAGCGGTCGCCATTGCCGTGCTGGCCACCCGTGGACGCCTCCCGGGACGGCCGTCGGTGGTCGGCATCGACAAAGATCACCCTGACGAGCCGAAGTCAGTATCGCGTGATCCTGAGGAGCCTGTTCGGTGAGCCGGGGCCGATGTTGCGCAGAACTCCCTTGATCTATCGCAGGATCAGGATCGTGGATACGGTTGCCGGGCTGGCCGAGGGGCGGGAGGTGAGTTCGAGGGCTGCCGCGCCCGCGGCATGGGGGGCTGCCATCGAGGTGCCGAAGAGGGTGGCTGTCGCGGTGTCGCTGGTGTGCCAGCCGACGGTGATCGATGATCCCGGGGGCGAACAGGCCCAGGAGTGAGCCGTAGTTGGAGTAACTGGCCTGGTAGTCGGAGCTGGTGGTGGCCCGACGGTGATTGCGGCCTTCGCCCGGGCGGGTGAGTAAAAGGCCGCGCTGGCATTGGAGTTGCCGGCAGCGACGGTGTAGGTGATGCCAGAGGCAATGGAGTTGCGTACCGCCGTGGCCAGCGCTGGGCTGGCGCCCCCGCCCAGCGACATGTTGCCGACAGCGGCCGTGGATCTTGGTCCCGCCGGGCTGCGCGAGGCTGTTGAGGTAGCTCAGCGAGCTGTTGGTGAACGTGTAGCCATTGGTGGTGGCGTTCAGGTCCGACCGGGACCGCCTGCTCCGTGAGCCGGCCGTGCTCCGTCACCCAGGCCAAGACCAAGGTGCGGGCGACCAGCAACTCCATGACAGGCGACATCACCGTCGAGCTCGCCGACGGCCTACCGGCTCTCCGCGCCGCTCGCCTTCACCTCGGCGGACTCCGGCACAGGCGGCTACACGGTGACCTGGAAGGCCGCACTGGACGCCCACCCCGTCATCACCGGAGCGCAGAAGGTCACCGGCTGGACCGTGCAGCACTCGGCCAAGAACATCTGGCAGAGCAACGTCGGCACCGGCTTCGACACGCGCCATCTGTCCGTCGACGGCCTGGAGCCGCACGGGCCTGGACCAGCAGCAGTGGAAGTACTTCCGGGCCATCGCCGAGCTGTTCTTCGACCGGGGCCTGGTCTTCGGCACTCCGGATTCCCGGTACGGCGACGGCAGACCGGTCTATGAACGCGGCAGACCCCACGGCACGCAGTGGACGCTGGTGGGAGTCGCCTGCCCGGATCCGCGACGGCTGAGGGCCTGGGCGGAAGAACCGGCCCTGCTGGTCCCCTCCCACAGCGATCTCGACTGGGGCCGAGGTGGTCGATGACGCGGTCAGCTGCGGACTTTGAGATGCCGAACAGCGGAGCGAGCTGCCGCATCGTCAAGTTCGTGCGCCAGTAGGCCGTCACGAGCAGGACTCGCTCCTCCAGCGGAAGGCTCCACGGCCGGCCTCTACGGACCGCGTCCGCGCCCTCGCGCCGCAGTGCGCTCACCAACTTAGGAATCCTAAGAAAAGTGGTGGGCTTGACCTGGTCAGAGGTCGGTGTCGTGCACGAGGCCGCCGGGTAGCGGGACGCGGTCAGCCGCGTAATCGCACGCGATAAACCTGGCGACGTCGGCGATCATCCCCGGGATACTGGTCGCCCATGGATGAGGTCAAAGTCGTCGTCGCCCATTCCGAGCGCGCGACTCTGCGCGTCGGTGACGTGTTCTTGAAGGTGGACGCCGATCAGGCGCGCATCGACGTCGAGGTCGAGGCGATGTCCCTCGCGCCGGTCCCGACCCCGGAGGTCCTGTGGCGCGAGCCGCCCGTGCTCGCGATCGCCGCACTCCCGGGGACGACGCTTGGGCGCCTCGGCGGGCCGTCGACCGGGTCCCCGGCGGCGTGGGCCGCGGCGGGCGCCGCCATCCGGAAGCTGCACGAAGCGCCCCTGCCGCCCCTGCCGGGCCGGGCCGGCCGGAGCATCGTCGCGCTGGCGGCGGAACTCGACGACGAGTGCGAGTTGCTCGTGACGAACGGTGTCCTGCCCGCTGACCTGGTCACCCGCAACCGCCAGGTCGCCGAGGCCGCGCTCCGGCCGTGGACTCCGGCGTTCACACACGGCGACCTGCAGATCGCGCACGTCTTCGTCGACGGTGACGAGGTCACCGGCATCATCGACTGGTCCGAGGCGGGCCAGGGTGATGCCCTGTACGACCTCGCCACCTTCACGCTCGGACACGACGAGCACCTCGACGACGTCATCGCCGGCTATGGCACCGACATCGACCTCGACGTGATCCACGCGTGGTGGTCGTTGCGAAGCCTGCTGGCAGTTCGTTGGCTGATCGAGCACGGCTTCGACCCCTTCGCGCCGGGCTGTGAGGTCGACGTGCTGAGATCCCGGATGTGAGGCTGCGCGGGCCCGACTGCTACGTATGCGTTCTGACGCATCGAGTAGGCCATCCCCAGCTCTCGCCGATCTTCAGAGGGTCGACGGAGTCCAGCGGCACGAACGCGACGATCTCGATCGCCTTCGCCTTCGCCGTCGGCAGCGGCAGGTCTCGCAGCTCCTCGTCGCTGATCGGGATGACCCGCTCCTTGGTCAGCTGGTAGCCCTGGTCGACCTCGCGGTCCTCGATCTCGCAGTACTTGCGCACCCGCACCCGGCCCATGTCCTCCAGGTGGTACTGGTGAAACCTGATCCAGTGGTCCTCGGTGGCGCTGGCCACGGTGATCGGCACGGTGACCGAACCAAAGCTGATCGCGCCGCTCCAGATGTTCCGGGACATGACAAACCTCCGCGGCCACCTCGAGCAACATCAGGCTATGCGCTGCGCGCAACCGCAACCGCAACCGCAACCGCGCACGTGCAAGGACGCGCACCCGCGGCTCTTCGCTCAGGCGGGTTGGCCGCGGTAGGTGAGCCCTTCCAATAGCAATCGCGGCCGCGGCTTGACACTGGCGCCTCCCTCCAGACCGAGCCGGGCCAGTTCGGACCCGTAGGCCGCGCTGAGGATCCACGCATGGGGAAGCGGTTACCCGGGCGGCACGGAGTCAGACTGACGGGCCGTCAGTCCTGGCCGGATCATCGGGGGTCCGTCAGGGGTGCGTCAGGGGCGGCTCCGGGGGATCCCCTATGCCACTCCGGCGCGAGTAGCCATCACTCTGTGATTAGCCGATAACGACTAATCAGGAATGACTATCTAGCCTCGCGTCGAGGAGGACCCCGATGGAGAACCGGATACGCCCTGTCCCTCGTTCCTTACTGATCACGCTGTACTGCTACGCCGTACTCGCCCTGGCCGCAGGCCTGTTACCGCCCCTGGTCGCGGCCGCGCTGAGACTGCCCGAGGCCCGTACGCCGGTGTGGCTCGCGTCCTCAGTGATGGCTGGCGGGCTCGCGCTGCTGCTCACTCGCCAACGGCGCCCGTCCCGCCCGCTCGTGCTGCTCCTGGGGTGGCTGCTGCTCGTCCTGGCCACCGTGCAGGCGTTCGGCGTCTCGGACCTGCCGGCCCTCGCGGCGATGTACGCCCTCACGCCCGTGCTGGCCTCACTGGCCGGGCGGCTCACCGGCCGGCCCCGCAAGGCCCTGGTCGCGGCGCACGTCGTCGCCGCCGGCTGCTGGAGCGGTGTCGCGCTGATGATGTCCGCAGTCGGGCTGGTCGCGCTGACCAGCGACGACATCGAGTACGTCGCCTCGGCGTACGCGCTCATGGAAACCTTCGACGTCAGCCTCCTGGCCTGGCTGAACTTCGCTGCTACCTTGTCGGGGATCGGTGTGGCCCTCACCTCCGAGTGGGGTGTGTTCCGGTACCGCTGGGTGGCCGCCAAGCTCGCGATCTCCGTGTCCATCCTGTTCCTGGCCTTCGGCTGGCTGCACGACACCCTGGAGACGACCGCGCTGGATGCCGAGCACCTGGCGGAGACCGGCCAGTCCGCCGCGCGGCTGGGCAGCTCGCCGGCACTGGTGGCCGCGGGGTTCGGCTTCGCCTTCCTGCAACTGCTCGCTGCCGTCCTGCTGTCGTTGTACAAGCCGGGCGGCAGAACCAGGCGGGGCCGCCGCCTCCTGGCCGAGCGGCGCGGGGCGCGCTCCCGGGAGATGCCGGTCATGGTGGCCGACGTACGCGAAGTGGCCAGGGAGGTCGCCGAGCTGACGCTCCGTCCGGCCGGGCGTGAGCGGCTGCCGGGCTGGGAGCCGGGGGCGCATGTGGACGTGGTGCTGCCGTCGGGGAGGGTGCGCCAGTACTCGCTGCACGGTGAGGACCCCGACGCCTACCGGATCGCGGTGCTGCGCGAGGAAAACGGCCGTGGCGGCTCAGCCGAGATCCACCGCCTGACCACCGGCACGCGCCTGACGGTCCGCGGCCCGCGAAACCACTTCCCTCTGGTGGAGGCCCCCGCGTACCTGTTCGTCGCGGGAGGCATCGGCATCATCCCCTTCCTGCCGATGATCCGCCGGCTGGACGCGGCCGGTGCCGAGTGGCGGCTCGTGTATCGCGGGCGGTCCCTGGACCGGATGCCCTTCACCGACGCGCTTGTACGGACGTACGGCGACCGCGTCACGCTGCTGCCGTCCGACACGCACGCCCGCCCCGACCCGGCCGCTCTGCTGCGGGACGCGCCGACGGGAGCCGCCGTGTACTGCTGCGGCCCGGAGGGGCTGATCGACGCGGTGGCCTCTGCCATGCCCGCCGCCTGCCCGCAGGGCACGCTCCGCGTCGAGCGCTTCGCCGCCCGTGGACGCAGCACGGAGGATGGGGCCGACCGGCCCTTCGAGGCCGAGTTCGCGCGCAGCGGGCGGGTCGTCCGGGTGCCCGCCGACCGGAGCCTGCTCAGCGTCATCCAGGAGATCGATCCCACGGTCGACCGCTCCTGCGAGGACGGGATTTGCGGCAGCTGCGCGACGCGGGTGCTCGACGGCCTGCCCGACCACCGCGACGACATCCTGCCGGCCGACGAGCGGAAGCGGGCCGACATCATCTATCCGTGCGTCTCCCGCTCCCGCAGCGAACGCATCGTGCTCGACGCCTGACCACGGGGAACGAAGGGAGACGCGCATGAACAGCCGCAAGAACCCGAACGAGACGGACGAGTCGAAGAACCTTCCCGGCCGGCGAGGTCTGCTCGGCCGGGCCGGGGCCGCCGCGGCGGGCGTGACCGCCGCGAGCGTCACCGGCCTGTGGGGCGCCGGGCCTGCGGTGGCCGCCGCCCGGGGCGACGAGGACCTGCGCCGCCTGTTCACCCACCCGGTGCTGGGCACCTGGCGGGGCACGGTCAGCCGCTCCGACGGCGAGGTCGAACAGACCCTGCTTGCCTTCCACCCAGGAGGCATGTTCACGGCTTTCACCGACGGCATCCACGTCGCCGTGGGGCGCTGGGAGGACAGCGGCCGCACGCGGGTCAGGTTCGGACTCTGGCAGGTCCTGCCCGTGGACATCCACGGGTTGCCCCACGCGTACAAGGGCGAGGTCCGGGCCCTGCACGACGCGAGGCTGTCTGGCGACACCCTGGTCTCGCGGGGCGTAGGCAAGGGCATCGACCTCGACGGCAACCTCCTGCTCACCGTCGACGTCGAGGTCAGGGCTACCCGTTTCGGCCTGAGCCTGCCCGAAGGCTGAGGCCGGTACCGGCCCCTCCGCTCGGCCGCGGTGATTCAATCGGACGACAGGAGCGACGACAGCGGAACACGATGGGGGAGGGCCATGGACCGGGAACGCCGCAAGGTGAGCAACCCGCTCGCGCTCGCCGTGCTGGCCTTCCTGGTCCAGCGGCCGATGCACCCGTACGAGATCGGCAGGCTCCTCAAAGAGCGGAGGCTTCAGCAGAGCATCAAGTACCGCAACAGCTCGCTCTACATGGTGGTCGAGCAACTGCACCGGGACGGCCACATCACCCCGCAGGACACCTTCCGAGAGGGGCGCCGCCCCGAGCGCACCACCTATGCCCTCACGGACAGCGGAAGGGCCGAGCTCCACGCCCGGATGCGCGAACTGGTCTCCACGCCGGTCAAGGAGTACCCCACCTTCCAGTCCGTCCTGGCCCTCCTGGTGGTGCTGCCCCCGGGCGAACTGCCCGCCCTGCTCGACCACCGTCTGCACGCCCTGGCCGAACGGGCCGGGGAGATCCGCGCCCGGCTCGACGCCGCCCCGGCCAAGGGAGTGGACCGGGTCTTCGTCATCGAACACGAATACGAACTGGCCCTCGTCGAGGCGGAGGCCTCCTTCGTCCGCCGCCTCGCCGACCAGCTCGGACAGGACCCCGACGGCTTCGGCGCCTTCTGGCACGAGCTCCACCCGGCGGACGGAGCCTAGAGGCCCTGTCTCTTCGATCAGGTGGCGCGCGCCACTGTGATGCCTGCTCGTGATGGTGGGCGTGACCGATGAGTCTGGCGGGCCGCTGCGGTCTGTTCCCGTAGTGGCCATGCTGAAAGGCGGTCACGCTGCACATCACCGTCAGGCGAGTAGCTGCAATGCGAGGAGCGCTGTGATCATCATTGCCGGGAAGTTGTGTACGCGCCGGCGGCGAGCAGGTCAACCGCAAGCTCATTTGGTGAGGCAGCGGATGCAGGCGAGGGTGCGGGCGGTGGCATCCGGTCAGCCAGGAGGCGGTGCTTCCGATCGTCCAGCGGTGGCGGCCCAGGCGGCTCGAGGACTCCATGCCCTTGTGGGCGACGCCGCGCTTGTGGAGCCAACGACGCGGGTGGTCGTAGTCGTCGTACCCGTTGGCGGTTGGAGCTTGGTCGGCTGGCGTCGGCGTGGACCGCGGCCGGAGTGGATCGGCTGGGGTTCCGCAGGCGTTTCAGGGCCTGGCTGTCGTGCGGGTTCGAGCCGGACCAGGCATGCGGTCCGCGCGT
>NZ_DF968209.1:0-706 GCF_001270025.1 Streptomyces azureus
TAGGCTACCTAATGAACGGTGATCTCGGAAGCCCCGGCGATGTTGGGCACCAGATTTGACCGGCTTACGATCGGCAGACCGCGCCGAAACGACCCGCCCACCGCGAAAGCAGAACCACATGCCCTCCTCCCCGCCTGAATCCGAGCCGCTCATCCGGCTGCTGTGGCGCGCACACAACTGGTTCCGAACCGCCCTGACCACTGCGTTCGAGGCCCAGGAAGACGGGTCGGCCATCAGCGCGGCACACGTGACCCTGCTCAGTCAGCTCCCGTCAGAGGGGGCAAGCATCGCCGAACTGGCTCGGCGTCTGGGCGTCAGCGCCCCGACTGCGCACCAGTGGGTCCATGAACTTGTCGCCGTGGGCGTGGTGACCGTCGAGAGCGATCCGCGGTCCGCCCGGTCGAAACTCGTACTCCTCTCGGCGGCCGGTGTCCGGCGCCGCGCGGAGACGATGCAGATACTGGCCGGGCTCGAAGCCGCGCTCGCCGGGCGCGTCGGCGCGGATACCGTCACCGCACTTCGGGCCGCACTGGAGGAACCATGGGGATCTCCGGAATCGGTGGTGGCGGAACTCCCCGGCCCCTCCACCCCGTAACGCTGTCGGCTCCCGGGCGCAGTAACCGGGCAGCAGGGCCACCACGCGCGGACCGCATGCCTGGTCCGGCTCGAACCCGCACGACAGCCAGGCCCTGAAACGCCTGCGGAA
>NZ_DF968210.1:0-55268 GCF_001270025.1 Streptomyces azureus
AGGAGGCCGCCCTGAACGCCCGCCAGGCGCTGCGCCTGGGCACCTACGGCGGCGCCCAGGTACTGGGCCGGGCGGCGGAGACCGGCTCACTGGAGCCGGGCAAGCTCGCCGACCTCGTGCTGTGGAAGCTGGACACGCTCGCCCACGCCTCCATCGCCGACCCGGTGACCGCCCTGGTCTTCGGCGCGGCGGCCCCGGTCACCGCCTCCTTCGTGGACGGCCGGCAGATCGTCGAGGACGGGCGGCTGCTCACGGCCGACGAGGACGCCATCGCCCGCTCCACGCGGGACGAGGCCCGGCGGCTGGCGAGGATCGCCGCGCAGGGCTGAACACCCCGAGGACTCCGGCCGGGAGGGACGGCTCCCGGCCGGTGGCCGCGGACCCGAGCGGGGTCCACGGCGGCCGTCTCCGGGGCGCACGTGCACGCGTGCGCCCCGGAACGGCCACCCCCCGTCCTGCACGTCCGGTCCCGCACGACCACCAGCACCACCTCCCTGACACCCACGGCCGTCATGTGACGCAGCCGTGTAACCGACCGGAGGGAAGCCGCCGTGGCCGACCACCCCGTTGACGAAAAACTCCCCGCGCTCAAGATGGCGACGACCGGTCTCCAGCACGTGGCCGCGATGTACGCGGGAGTCGTCGCCCCGCCCCTGATCGTCGGCGCGGCCATCGGCCTTACCGCCACCGACCTGACCTTCCTCACCGGCGCCTGCCTGTTCACCGCGGGCCTCGCCACGCTCCTGCAGACCCTCGGCATCTGGAAGATCGGCGCCCGGCTGCCGTTCGTCAACGGCGTCACCTTCGCCGGTGTCGCCCCGATGACCGCGATCGTCGCCTCCACCGAGGACAAGTCCGACGCCCTGCCGATCATCTTCGGCGCGGTCATCGTCGCCGGACTCCTCGGCTTCCTGGCCGCCCCCGTCTTCTGCAAGGCGGTCCGCTTCTTCCCGCCCGTGGTGACGGGCACGGTCATCACCCTGATCGGCATCTCCCTGCTCCCGGTCGCCTTCGGCTGGGCGCAGGGCCCCGACCCGGCGGCGCACGACTACGGTTCGGCGACCAACCTCGGGCTGGCCGCCGGCACCCTCGTCATCGTCCTGCTGCTGCGGCGCTTCACCCGGGGCTTCGTCAAGCAGATCGCGGTGCTGCTCGGCCTGGTCGCGGGCACACTGCTCGCGATTCCGTTCGGCGCCACGGACTTCGGCCCCGTCGCGGACGCGGCGGTCATCGGCTTCCCGACCCCCTTCCACTTCGGCGCCCCGCAGTTCCAGCTTGCCGCGATCCTCTCCCTGTGCGTGGTGATGGTGGTGTCGATGACCGAGTCGACCGCCGACATGCTGGCGCTGGGTGAGATCGTCGACCGCCCGGCCGACGAGAAGACCATCGCGGCCGGCCTGCGCGCCGACACCCTCGGCTCGGCGATCAGCCCGCTCTTCAACGGCTTCATGTGCAGCGCCTTCGCACAGAACATCGGCCTGGTCGCGATGACGAAGATCCGCAGCCGCTACGTCGTCGCGGCCGGCGGCGGCTTCCTGGTGCTGATGGGCCTGTGCCCGATGGCCGCCTCGCTGATCGCCGTCGTACCGCGCCCGGTGCTCGGCGGGGCGGGCGTGGTCCTGTTCGGCTCGGTCGCGGCCAGCGGCATCCAGACCCTGGTCCGGGCCGGCTTGGACAAGGACAACAACGTCCTGATCGTGGCCGTCTCCCTGGCCGTCGGCATCATCCCCATAACGGCGCCGGAGTTCTACCACGCCTTCCCGGAGACGGCGCGGATCGTCCTGGACTCGGGCATCTCGACGGGCTGTGTCGCGGCGGTCCTGCTGAACCTGGTCTTCAACCACCTGGGCCGACGCGACCGGGACGCCCACGACGTGACCCACCCGATGGAGGCGGGCGAGGAGATCACGGGCGTCCCCAGGACCCCGACCGCTCCGTGAGACCGGCGAACACAGCTCCGGACTCCGCTCGGGCAGAGAGGCCGGCCGGTGGCCGTCAAGGGCGCCTGCTCCTGCTCGCCGGTGCGCGAGGGGCGGCGGGCGCGAGGTCCCGCCGCCCCGCCCTTCCGGGCCCTGTCTCAGGCGCGCCGCTCCCGCAGCACCGCCGCCGCCGGCACCAGCGCCCCGGCCGCGATCACCGTCGCCACCCGGAACGCGAGCTGGTAGCCCTCCGCCGTGGCCGCCACCAGCTCCGTGCCCCGGTCGAGCAGGCCGTCGGTGTGCCAGGCCGCCAGGACCGACAGCACCGCCAGACCCAGCGAACCGCCCACCACCTGCGTGGTGTTGAAGAGCCCGCAAGGGAACACCGGTGTTACCTCGCAGGTCGTGAACGCGCACGCATGCCCGGTCCGTGAAGTTCTTGACAGGGTCTCCGGCAAATGGAGCGTCCAGATCCTCGTCGCCGCGGCTCACGGCCCCATCCGCTTCACCGAGTTGGAGCGCAGCATCGAGGGCATCAGCCGCCGGATGCTGACCCTGACGCTGCGCAACCTGGAGCGCGACGGCCTCGTCACGCGCACGGTCCATCCGGCGGTGCCGCCGAAGGTGGAGTACGCACTTACGCCCGTGGCCCGGGAGTTGCACGAGACCCTCCAGCGCCTGACCGACTGGGCCGAGCGCAACAGGGTCTACATCGCCGAGTCGCGCGCGTCCTACGACGAGGAGCACGCGCCGGAGCCGGTCTGACCTAGGGAGTGTCCCCCTGGAGCCCGAACAACCCCGGGTCCGACGCCAGCTTCCTGAAGTGCTCCTGGGGGCCCGGGACCAGCTTGCGGGCCTTCAGGTCCAGCAGGCCGCCGACCGCCGTGATCTCGGCCGCCACCGTGCCGTCGGTCTTGCGGACCGTCTGCTCGATGCGGAAGGTCTTGCCCTCGCCCCAGGCGAAGGCGCAGGTCACCTCGACCTCGTCGCCCGCGAGCAGCTCCCGCTTGTAGCGGATGGTCGTCTCCAGGGCGACCGGGCCCACGCCGCTGCCTATGAGGGCGGACTGGCTGATCCCCGCGGCCTGCAGTAACGACCAGCGGGCGTGTTCGGCGTAGTTCAGGTACACGCTCTGGTTGAGGTGACCTTGTACGTCTGTCTCGTAACCGCGGACGGTCACCGGGACGGAAAACGGCTCGCTCATGGGCTTCCCTTCTCGCACCGGACACTCGTGGCGTACGCAACGATCCCCTGATCTTGGCATGCTCATCAGGCCCGGCGCGGCGATGCCAGGAGATAGCGGGTCCCGGTGCGCGGCTCGCGGTGCTCGCTCACCTGCCAGCCTGCCCCTTCCAGGGTGGCCGCGCAGGCCCGCAGTGTCTCGCCGTCCGGCTCGTACACGGCGACGGCCTCCGGCTGCGGGGTCTCCCGCACCCGGTAGCCCCCGTCGTCCCGCCCGGCCGGGCGGTGTCCGGCCGCCTCCAGCGCGAGTGCGGCGGCTTGCACGAGATGCGTACGCTCCCAGCCGCACGGCCGCTCCACGGCACCGTCCGGGTTGGTCATCCGGCGCAGCTCCAGCAGCCCCTGCCAGGCGCTGTGCACCTCACGGCGCCGGGCGGGTCCGGCCTGCGGCGCCGTCTCCTCCCCGCCGACGCGCGCGGCGAACACACCGGCGGTGGCGGGGGCCTCGGCGGCGGGTTCGGGCACCTGGGTGACGCCCTGCCGTACCCGGTGGCCTTCCGGCGTCAGGAAGTGGTCGTGCGGCGGCCGCGGGTGCCGGAAGGCGAGCCCCCGCTTCACCAGCGCCGCGAGCTGTGCCTCCGTACCCCGCAGCCGGCCGGTCACCGGATCGGCGGCGTCGATGACCCGCCGCTGCGCGGCGGTCGGCGGTCGGGTCACGACGTGCTCCTTTCCGAGCCCGGCCGCCCGGTCCCCTCGGACGGCCCACTGCAACGCTACGACCCGCCTCTGACATCCGCCCCTACTGCCGGTATCCGCCCAGGAAGCGCCCGATGCGCCCGATCGCCGCCTCCAGGTCATCGGCGTAGGGGAGGGTCAGGATGCGGAAGTGATCCGGGGCCGGCCAGTTGAAGCCCGTGCCCTGCACCACCTGGATCTTCTCCCGCAGCAGCAGGTCCAGGACGAACTTCTCGTCGTCGTGGATCTTGTGGACCTTGGGGTCGAGGCGCGGGAACGCGTACAGCGCCCCCTTCGGCTTCACGCACGTCACGCCGGGAATCTCGTTCAGCTTCTCCCAGGCCACGTCGCGCTGCTCGCGCAGGCGGCCGCCCGGCAGGGTGAGGTCGCGGATGGACTGCCGGCCGCCGAGCGCGGCCTGGATGGCGTACTGGGCGGGCGCGTTGGCGCACAGCCGCATGGAGGCCAGCATCGTGAGGCCCTCCAGGTAGTCCTTCGCGTGCTGCCTCGGACCCGTGACCACCAGCCAGCCGGAGCGGAAGCCCGCCACGCGGTACGTCTTCGACAGGCCGCAGAAGGTGAGCACCACCAGGTCGGGGGCGAGCGCGGCGGCCGAGTGGTGCACGGCGTCGTCGTAGAGGATCTGGTCGTAGATCTCGTCGGCGAACACCATCAGGCCGTGCCGCCGGGCGAGGTCCAGGATGCCCTCGACGATCTCCTTCGGGTAGACGGCGCCGGTGGGGTTGTTGGGGTTGATGATGACCACGGCCTTCGTGCGGTCCGTGATCTTCGACGCCATGTCGTCCAGGTCCGGGTACCAGTCGGCCTGCTCGTCGCAGAGGTAGTGGACCGCCTTGCCGCCCGCGAGGGTAGTCACCGCCGTCCAGAGGGGGAAGTCCGGGGCGGGGATGAGGATCTCGTCGCCGTCCTCGATCAGTGCCTGGACCGCCATCGACACCAGTTCGGACACGCCGTTGCCGAGGAAGACGTCGTCGACGCCGACCTCCAGGCCCAGTGTCTGGTACCGCTGGGCGACCGCGCGGCGGGCGGGGAGGATGCCGCGCGAGTCGGTGTAGCCGTGCGCCTGCGGCAGCATCCGGATCATGTCCTGGAGGATCTCCTCCGGCGCCTCGAACCCGAAGAGCGCCGGGTTGCCGGTGTTCAGGCGCAGCACGCTGTGACCGGCCTCCTCCAGCGCGTTGGCGTGCTCTATCACCGGGCCGCGGATCTCGTAACAGACCTCGCTCAGCTTGCTCGACTGCCGGAACTCCATGCGCCGCTTCCCCTCGCCGACTGTGTTGCTTGGTTTTACCAAGTAGCTGCTTGGAAAGTCCAACAACTTGTCTAGACTGCGTCGCATGCCACCTCGCCGAAGCTACGACCAGTACTGTTCCGCCGCTCGCGCCCTCGACGTCGTCGGCGACCGCTGGTCCCTGCTGATCGTCCGGGAGCTCCTCGCCGGTCCCCGCCGCTACACCGACCTGCACGCGGACCTGCCCGGCGTCAGCACGGACGTACTCGCCTCGCGGCTGAAGGACATGGAGCGCGACGGCCTCGCGACCCGCCGTCGGCTGCCCCCGCCCGGCGCGGCCTACGTGTACGAACTCACCAGTCGGGGACGTGAGTTGCTGCCCGTACTCCAGGCGCTGGGGGAGTGGGGCCAGGCGGAACTCAGGGAGCGGCGCCCGACGGACGCGGTACGGGCGCACTGGTTCGCCCTGCCGCTGCTGCGCCTGCTGGACGGGGAGGGACTCGTCGAAGTCCGCCTGGAGGAGGGGCTGTTCCACCTGCACGCCGGTGCCGAGGAGGGACCCGTGTACGGCGACGGGCCCGCCCCCGGGCAGCCGGACGCCCGGCTGGTCCTGGACACCGGCACGTGTACGGCGCTCAGCCGGGGGGAGCTGAGCCTGGCCCGGGCCGTGCGGGAGGGCCGGGTCGAGGTGAGCGGCGAGGGCACGCTCGCCAAGGCACTTCGGGAGGCGTGAAAGAAGGCCCGCAGTCAGCGGGCCTTCTGGAACACCGTCAGGCGCTCGGTGGCACCCGTGACGGGCGTCCCGCGCCGCGCGTCAGCGCGTACCCGGCGACCCCCGCCAGCGCCGCCAGCACGCCGCCCACCCCGGTCCACACCCACCGGTCCGACCACCAGCCGGACGCCCAGCCGTCCTCCGGTTCGAGGTCGGCCAGCACCGCCGCGTTCTCCCGCTGATCCTCGGGCTTCGTCGCGATGCCCGGCACCAGAGGCTCGGACAGCGAGCCGTCCACCGCCGCCGCGCCGCCCATGTCCTTGGAGTCGGCCCGGACTTCGGTGTCGACCGGGAGGCCCAGGTCGGCGGTGGCGACGCCGGTCGCCGTCAGCCGGATGTAGTAGGTGCCGGGCAGCGGGTCGTTCGCCCACGGCTCCGACCAGGCGCGGACCGTGCGCAGCACGCAGGTCAGGTCCACGGAGGAGGCGTCCGCCGCCGCGGTGCGGGTCTGCGCCCCGTACTGGCAGGCCTGGCGGCGGCGCAGGCCGTCGTACACGTCGATCTGCCAGGTCTGCGCGGCGTGGGTGTCCGGCAGCTTCACCGTCGCCCTGACCGTGGGGCGCTGTCCGGTGTCGGCGGGGAACGACCAGTACAGGTAGTCGCCCGTGGAGCCGCTCGCCGTGGCCCGCTGCCCCTGCTCGATCTCCGTGGCCGTACGGAAGGAGGTGCCCGCCCGGGTGGGTGCCGCCGACGAGTCCTGCGACGGACTCGGCGAGGCGTCGGCCGCGGCCGGAGCGGCCGCCAGTCCGAGGGTCAGCAGCGCGGAGCTCAACGCACGTACCGTTCGCATCAGTTGGTCCTCCAGACCGCGACCCGCCAGCGCGAGAGCCAGCCCCAGACGAGACCGGCGAGGAAGCCGGTGAGAATCAGCGCGCCGAGCAGCCACCAGCCGCGGCCGAGGCCGAAGGAGGCCACGTCGCCCGCCTGGGTCGGACCGTCCACGACGTCGACGGTCAGCTCCAGCGGCAGCCCGGGCGTGGTCTTCACCCCGGAGGCCGCCGAGAAGGAGTGGGTGACCGCCAGGCACACCCGCTCCGCGGCCGGCTTGTCGCCGTCGGCGCCGTCACGCTCGGGCTCGGGGTATCTGAGCCCCGTCGAGATCACATCCGTACGGCCGTTGCCCGCCGCCTCGCCGCGCACGATCTCCCGGCCGTGCGCCGTGACCGCCCGCAGCAGCACCCCGTAGCCGGGGTTCACGGCCCGGTCGGCCGCCACGCTCACCGAGGCCCGCAGCTCCTGGCCCGGCAGTACGTCCACCCGGTACCAGCGCTGCTGCCCGAACTCCTCCCGGTCCGTGTACAGCCCGGACTTCAGCGCCGGTGCCCCGGTGCACTCGGCGGCGCCCTCCACCGGCACCGGCGTCACCACCGGATCGGCCGCCCGGTCCACCAACTCGTTGACCCGGTCGGTGAGTTCGTCCTGGTGCTCCACGGACGTGTAGGTGCCGCCGGTGGCCTCGGCGATGCAGCTGAGCTGCCGGCTCAGCTTGGCGGTCGGCACCAGGCCCAGCGTGTCGATGGTCAGGCCGATGCCCTTGGCGGCGATCTCGCGGGCCACCTCGCACGGGTCGAGCGGGGCGCAGGTGTCCTCGCCGTCGCTGATCAGCACGATGCGCTTGGAGCCGTCGCCGCCGTCCAGGTCGTCGGCCGCCTTCAGCAGGGCCGGGCCGATCGGCGTCCAGCCGGTCGGGGTGAGCGTGGCGACGGCCGTCTTGGCCTCGGTGCGGTCCAGCGGGCCGACCGGGTAGAGCTGGGCGGTGTCCTTGCAGCCCGTCTTGCGGTCGTCGCCGGGGTAGTCGGCGCCCAGGGTACGGATGCCGAGTTCGACCTCCTCGGGCGTCGCGTCCAGCACCTCGTTGAACGCCTGCTTCGCGGCGGCCATCCGCGACTGTCCGTCGATGTCCCGCGCCCGCATCGAACCGCTCACGTCGAGGACGAGGTCGACCTTGGGGGCGTCCTGGCCCGTGGGTTCACCGGCGACCGCTCCGGCCGGGAAGGCGAGCCCGGCCGTCAACGCGGCGAGCAGGGCACAGACCGCTGCCACCGGCCGTTTTCTTGTGATCATCGGCGGATCTTATTGATCACCGGGGTGGTGTTCCAAACGGGGCTCAGGCAAGCGGGTTGGGCAGTTCCGCCCACTGGTCCCCGGCCGTCTGCGGCGAGAGCCGCATCAGCGTCAGCGCCTTGGTGGGCAGCGGGTCCGCGCGCAGCGCCGCGAGGTCCGGGGTGCGGGGCAGATCCCGTACGGCCGTCCGCAGCGCCTCCGTGAGCGCCGGCCCCGACCCTGCCGTGCCGGCCAGCGCTCCCGCCACCAGCGAGCCGAACAGCTTGTGCCGCAGCGTGCGTTCGTCGTCCGTGACCATACGGGCGGGCAGGCCGGGCACCGTGATGCCGTGCCGGGCGAGACGGGCGGGGCTGACGCGGATGTCGGCCAGGTCGCGGTAGACCAGCCGCAGCGGATCGCCCGCCGGCGACAGGATCACCAGGAGGTTCTGGCCGTGTGCCTCCAGGGCCACGCCCAGCTCCAGCAGCCGCAGACCGACGGTGAGGGCGAGGCGCGCGAATCCGGCCAGCCAGGCGGGGGAGCGAGGGAGTTCTGTGGTGGCGAGCGCCGCCACGGGCAGGACCCGTTCGCCGCCCGTCGCGTAGGCCTCCGGCGGCTCCCGCAGAACGGCCGCGAAGTCGGGGGAGCCGGCCGCCGCCGCGGCCAGGGTGCGGGTCACGTGCAGCAGGCCGTCGGTGTGCGCCGCCGGCGTCTCTGCGAACTCGGACAGCACCGCGGACGCGGCCACCGAGGGCAGCGAGATGTCCCGCACCGATGACGTCAGCCGGGCACTGAGCGAGGTCTTGACGTGCGGCCCGCCGGGCAGCGCGAGCGTCCGCAGCGCCATCAGGGGATGCCCGGCGCGCCGCTCCTCGCACACCCGCTTCAGCACGTGCGCCGCCTGCCACGGGTGTACCGGGAGCACCACCCGCTCCCCGTCCCGCAGCTCCCGCGGCCACGCCCCCGTCACCAGGCACTCCTCGGCCCGCACCGGCACCAGCCCCAGCTCCACCACGGGCCGGTGCTCGGGCCCGTAGGCGAGCTGCTCGGCCACCGAGAAACCGGGCCGGGACCGGCAGGTGGGGTGGAACGGATGCCCGTCGACGATCCGCTGCTCCCACTCCCAGTCGCTCCCCGGCGACGCGTCCGTGGCGCGGCCCTCCTGCCCCGCCCTCGACAGCGCCAACGAGGCGACACTGTGCCCGAGTTCGGCGGCGAAGGACGCGGAGTGCGGTACGGCGAGGTCCGTCACCAGCCGGGCCGGATCGTCGTACTCCGCCTCGTCGAGCCGTACGACCGTGACGTACGCGCCGGTCGCGTACGGATCCGGCCGCGGGCCGTGCAGCCGGCGGCCGTCGGACAGGTACAGGGTCAGCCCGTCCCGGCCCTGATCGCGGCGGGTGACCCAGGGCAGCGGATCGTGGGCGAGACCGCGCCACAGACGGGACAGCACGGCCGCCCGGGCACCGGGCAGTTCGGCCTCGTACCGCGGCAGGAGACCGGGCCGTACGACGGCCAGTTCGTCGGCGACCTCGGCCTCGGCGGTGGGGAAACGGTGCACGGGCGGGCTCCTCGGGTACGAATAGGGCGTCACGGCGGGATGACGACGGCACGCATACTGATCATCTCCGCCCGGAAGTCCGGAAATCCGGAAGGACCGCAGGGAACGAGTGGAACGCGTGGACCTCATGCCCCCGCCCGACGGCGACGACTCCGCCCACGGCGCATCCGCCTCCGGCGACTCCGTGCCCGGCGCATCGGGTCACGGCGACTCCGTGCCCGGCGCATCGGGTCACGGCGACTCGGCCTCTGGCGCATCCGCCCACGGCGCCCCCGCCCCTGGCGCATCCCCCCATGGCGACCCCGCCCAGGACGACCCGGTCGCCGGCGGTCTCGCCGAACGGGCCGACGCGTACGCCGCCGTGCCGCTGCTGAACTGCCTGCTGCGGGAGGTGGCGCGGCCGGTGAGCGAGACGGGCGAGCACCGGGTCCACCACCTGCCCGGCGGGGACCGCCTGCTGCGCGTGCGCGGCACGCGGCGGCCCGCCGAGCCGGAGGTCCGTGTGGCGGGTGGCTGGCACCGGGTCGGCCACACCGAGCTGGTCAAACTCGTCGCCGAGGAACTGCGCCGGCACACCGGACTGTCCAACCACGAACTGCCCGCCGAGATGATCGACAGCCGGGACGCCGTGGCCGCGCTGCTGGCCGCCCGCGCCCGGGCGATCCCGCCCGACGACCCCTATCTGCGCTCCGAGCAGTGTCTCCTCACCGGCCACACCCACCACCCGGCGCCCAAGGCGCGCGGCGGCGGCCCGGCCGCCGGCTGGCTGCCGTACGCGCCCGAGGCGTACGCCCGCTTCCCGCTGACCCTGCTCGGGCTGCGCGAGGACACCGTCGTCGAAGAGGGCGACACCTCGCCCCTCGACGCCCTCGGCACGGCCCCGCCCGGCTACCGGCTGCTGCCCGCCCACCCCTGGCAGCTCGACCTGGCCGGCCCCGAGCTCGCCGACGCCTTCGCGGACGGCAGACTCGTCCGGCTCGGGACGACCGCCTTCGACACCTGGCCGACGGCCGCGATCCGCACGCTCTACGCGCCCGGGCACGACCTCTTCCTGAAGTTCAGCCTGGACGTGCGCATCACCAACGACATCCGCCGGCTGTGGCGACACGACCTGCTCGCCCTGCGCCGGACCGACGCGGCCGTGTGCGCCGCCTTCGAGACGTTCGAAGGCCCCCCGGCCTGGCTCGGCGACCGCGGGTACCGCACCGCCGACTTCGCCTTCGAGGCCCTGGCCGTCCTCGTCAGGGACGGCTTCGAAGGCCGTCTCCTGCCCGGTGCGACCCCGCTGCTCGCCGCCGGTCTCGTCGAGGGCTTCGACGGCAGCCCCCTCGACCGGACCACCGACCCCGAGGCCTGGTGGGCCGCGTACCTGGCGCAGGTGGTGCCCCCGGTCCTGACGGCCTTCGCCCGGCACGGTGTCGTCATCGAGGCGCATCTCCAGAACACCCTGGTCGCCGTGGACGCCGGCGGCACACCCGTGCAGGCGCTGTACCGGGACGCCGAGGGCGTGAAACTGCTGCCGGACGTGGAGCGGGCAGCCGGCTGGGAGCGGCTCGTGTACTGCCTGGTCGTCAACCACCTCGGCGAGATCGCCGGTGCCCTCGCGGAACGCCACCCCGGCCTCGATCCCTGGCCCGCCGCCCGCCGCGAACTCGCCCGCCACGACGTCCCCGAGATCTCCGCCCTGCTCGCCTCACCCACTCTCCCCGGCAAGACGAACCTGCTGCTCCGCTGGACGGGCGCGGACGGCGCGGACGCGCGCTACCTGCCGCTGCCCAACCCGCTGCGCTGCGCCTGAGAGCCGCTCACCCGTCCGGGCCGGCGGGGCACCGGCGGAGGGCCGCGGTCAGCGCCTGCGGCAGCGCCGCACTGTGCCACGGTCTGCGACTCCCTGACGGCGCCCGGGGTCAGGAGTGACCTGACGCCGCTGCCGCCGGATCGGGCTCCGGGGCGGGCGGGGCCTCGTCGTCCATGTCGCCGCGCAGGGCGGCGATGACGAAGGCCGTCATGGAGGCCAGGCCGAGCAGCGCGAGCGGCCCCCAGATCGCCGGGACCGCCCAGAACGGCCAGCCGTTGGCGGCCTGCGCCCACAGCGTGAAGAGGGCCGCGACGGCCATGCAGACGCCGTGCCAGCGCACCACGACGGCTGCCTTCGCGTGCCGCCGGTCGCCCCGTGCGAACAGGGGCCACGCACCGCCGACCAAGGCGGGCAGACCGAACGCGAAACAGGCGAGCGCGCCGCCGAGGCGGTCCTCGGGCCGGCCCACGGGCCCGTGGGACGTCTGCTGCCGCCGCCCGTCGGCGTCCTGTACCTCGACGACCTGCCCGTGCCAGATCAGGCCGACGACCTTCTCGCCCGGTTCCAGCTCCGACACGACCGGATCGGTCTGCGGGAACGTCACGTCCCAGGGCTTGCCGGAGGGCAGCAGCAACTCCGCCTCCGGCGAGCCGTTCCGCCTCCCGCGGTTCAGGCCGGCCTTGCGGACGGTGAACTCCTGCTCCCACCGGCATCCCGACGCCTTCACCGGGACGGAGGCGCAGACCGGCGCGGCACGGAACTCCCGCTCCCGGTCCAGCGCCCCGCGGACCTCCAGGGCCATGGCCACTCCGACGACGAGCGTCGCGAGCCCCATCAGCAGCCACACCACGCTGCCCGGCCCCTGCCGTCTCCCCGACCCCATCGTGCCCCCACCCCTCGCAGGACTCCGCCCGCACCGTATCCGAACCTGTCCGGACCAGCCCCTGGCGACCCGACGGCCTCATGGAATGATGATCAGCGGCAATGTGAGGGCGGAACGACGAGGAAGCCGGTGTGACCGACGATCCCCTGCACGGAACGGCGCCCGGTCCGGCGCCCTGTCGCATCGTCGTGTGCCGGGACTGCTGTTGTGGCAGTGGCAAGGTGACCGGGATCGATCACGCGGCCCAGACGGAGCGGCTGCGGGCGGCGGGGCCGGTGCGGATCTCCGAGTGTCTCGACGTCTGCGACCAGGCCAACGTCATCGTCGTCCAGCCGTCCGCCGAAGGCCGGGCCGCCGGGGCCCGGCCGGTGTGGCTCGGGCTGGTCAACGACCCGGCCGCGACCGAGGACGTCGTCTCCTGGGTGCGGGAGGGCGGCCCGGGTGTCGCCCCCCGGCCCGAGATCCTCGACCTGTACGTGTTCAGCCCCCTTGGGAGGCGGCGCCCGGACGGGTCATGACCGGTCCGGCACACGAGCGCGGGGAGCCGGGGTGTTCATGCCGCGGGAGCCGGGCGGGCAGCCGGGGACCGGGCGCGATGGTGTACCCGAGCACAGGCGTGCTGGTCAGCGCCCAGTAGAGTGCGCCTCTGTTGCCCCCGAACCCCGAGGTACCGCGCAGTGACCCCCGCACCTGACGCACCGACCGCCGCCGTGACCGTCGTCGGGCTCGGGGCCGACGGCTGGGCGGGACTGCCCGACGCCTCCCGCACCGCACTGCGCGAGGCCGAGGTCCTGATCGGCGGACCCCGCCAGCTGGATCTGCTGCCCCCGGAGTGCACCGGGCAGCGCGTCGCCTGGCCCTCGCCGTTGCGCCCCGCCGTCCCCGGCCTGCTCGCCGCGCACGCCGGCCGCCGGATCGCCGTACTGGCCAGCGGGGACCCCATGTTCTACGGCATCGGCCGCGCCCTCGCCGAGGAGACCGGCGCCCCGCGCGTCCTGCCGCACCCCTCCTCCGTCTCCTACGCCGCCGCCCGGCTCGGCTGGCCGCTGGAGGACGTCGAGGTCGTCACGCTGGTCGGCCGGCCCGCCGCCCGACTGGCCGCCGCCCTGCACGACGGCCGGCGGCTCCTCGTCCTCAGCGCGGACGCCACCACCCCCGGCGAGGTCGCCGCCCTGCTGCGGGACCGGGGCTTCGGGCCCAGCCGGATGCGCGTCCTCGAACAGCTCGGCGGTGAGAAGGAACGCACGACCGACGAGGCCACCGCCGACGACTGGCCAGGGGTGCGGCAGCCCGGTGATCCGCTGAACATCGTCGCCGTGGAATGCCGCCGCGCCCCGGACGCCCTGCGGCTCGGCGCCGTGCCCGGGCTCCCGGACGAGGCGTACGAGCACGACGGGCAGCTCACCAAGCGGCACGTCCGCGCCGCCACACTCGGCGTGCTCGCCCCCGCACCCGGCGAACTGCTGTGGGACATCGGCGGCGGCTCCGGCTCGATCGCCGTCGAGTGGATGCGCACCCACCCCGCGTGCCGCGCGGTCACCGTGGAGCGGGACCCGGCGCGCGCCGAACGGATCAGCCGCAACGCCGACCGGCTCGGCGTGCCCGGGTTGCGGGTCGTCACCGGCGCCGCGCCCGCCGTCCTCGCCGAACTCCCGCCGCCCGACGCCGTGTTCGTCGGCGGCGGTCTCACCGCGCCCGGCCTCCTCGACGCGTGCTGGGAGGCGCTGCCCGGCGGCGGGCGGCTGGTCGCCAACACCGTGACGCTGGAGTCCGAGGCGCTGCTCGCCGACGCCCACCGGCGTCACGGCGGCGAACTGGTGCGGCTCGCGGTGGCGCACGCCGTGCCGGTGGGAGGTTTCACCGGGTGGCGGCAGGCGATGCCGGTGACCCAGTGGGCCGTACGGAAAACGCTCGACACCTCTTCGGGAGCAGACAGATGACCGTGTACTTCATCGGTGCCGGCCCCGGTGCCGCCGACCTGATCACCGTGCGCGGCGCCCGCACGCTCGCCGCCTGCCGGGTCTGTCTGTACGCGGGCAGCCTGGTCCCGCGCGAACTGCTCGCCGAATGCCCGCCGGACGCCCGGCTGGTGGACACCGCGCAGCTCGACCTGGACCAGATCACCGCCGAGTTGCTGCGCGCCCACGAGGAGGGGCACGACGTGGCCCGGCTGCACTCCGGGGACCCCGCCGTGTTCAGCGCGGTCGCCGAGCAGATGCGGCGACTGGACGCGGCCGGGGTGCCCTACGAGGTCGTCCCCGGCGTCCCCGCCTTCGCCGCCGCGGCCGCGTCCCTGAAGCGGGAGCTGACCGTACCGACCGTCGGCCAGACCGTGATCCTCACCCGCGTCGCCAACCGGGCCACCGCCATGCCCGAGGGAGAGGACCTGGCCACCCTCGGCCGCAGCGGTGCGCTGATCGTGCTGCACCTGGCCGCCAAGTACGTGGACCGTGTGGTCGAGGAACTCCTCCCGCACTACGGCGCCGACTGCCCCGCCGCGGTCGTCGCCTACGCCTCCCGCCCGGACGAGCTGATCATCCGCGGCACCCTCGACGAGATCGCGGGGAAGACGAAGGAGGCCGGTGTGCTGCGCACGGCCGTGATCATG
Source organism: Streptomyces azureus (assembly GCF_001270025.1). Taxonomy (NCBI): domain Bacteria; kingdom Bacillati; phylum Actinomycetota; class Actinomycetes; order Kitasatosporales; family Streptomycetaceae; genus Streptomyces; species Streptomyces azureus. The sequence continues at coordinate 14,754 of NZ_DF968210.1, forward strand.
GTCGGGCGCACGCTCGGGGCGGAACAGTTCCGGGACAGCCACCTGTACTCGCCGGAGCGGGAACGCCACGTGTGCTGAAAGCGGTGAACGTGTACGGCCCCCGCCGTCAGGCCGGCGCGCTGCGCCCCACCACCGTCCCCGCCCGGTCGATGCAGATCACGTCGACCACGACCGGCGCCCCGCGCAGCACGGCCAGGGCCTCGTCGCGGGCGGTCGCGGCGACCAGGTCGCCGAGCGGGACCCCGGCGGCCAGGCACGACTGGAGCGCGGCGAGCCCGGTGTTGGCGTCCGCCACCTCCCCGGCCAGCGTCTCGTCCGCGCCGCCGCGCCGGGCCAGCTCGGCGAGGAAGCCCTTGTCGACCTGGGAACGGGCCGAGTGCAGGTCGAGGTGCCCGGCGGCGAGCTTGGAGAGCTTGGCGAAGCCGCCGCAGATCGTCAGGCGGTCGACGGGGTGGCGGCGGATGTACTTCAGCACGGCGCCCGCGAAGTCGCCCATGTCGAGCAGGGCGTCCTCGGGCAGCCCGTACTCGGCCACGACCGTCTTCTCCGACGTCGACCCGGTGCATCCGGCGACATGCCTGCGCCCCGCCGCCCGCGCGACGTCCACGCCCCGCCGGATGGAGTCGATCCACGCCGAGCAGGAGTACGGGACGACGATGCCGGTCGTGCCCAGGATGGACAGGCCGCCCAGGATGCCGAGCCGGGGGTTCCAGGTGGAGCGGGCGATCTCCTCGCCGTGGTCGACGGAGACGGTGATCTCGACGTCGCCCGAGCCGCCGTGCCGGGCGGCGACCTCGGCGACATGGTCGCGCATCATCTGGCGGGGGACCGGGTTGACGGCCGGTTCGCCGACGGGCAGGGGCAGGCCGGGGCGGGTGACGGTGCCGACCCCGGGGCCTGCCCTGAACACCACCCCGGACCCGGCGGGCAGTCGCCGTACCGTGACCCGGACCAGCGCGCCGTGCGTGACGTCCGGGTCGTCTCCGGCGTCCTTCACGACCCCCGCCATCGCGAACCCGTCGCCCAGCTCCTCGACGGCCAGCGCGAACGACGGCGTCTGCCCCTTCGGCAGGGTGATCGTCACGGGGTCGGGAAACTCGCCGGTCAGCAGGGCGGTGTACGCCGCCGTCGTGGCCGCCGTCGCACAGGCGCCGGTGGTCCAGCCGGGCCGCAGGCCGGTGCGCTCCAGCTGGGCCCTGCGGCCGCCCTTCACCGGTTTCCTCCGAGCATGCCCCGGTCTTCAGGCCGGGGAGGAATCGGACTCCTGCGGAGCAGGGCAGGGAAAGCCGAATCGCCGTCAGGGCGATTCGGCGTCTGCCACGGCGGCGTCGCGCTCGACCTCCAGCCGATAGACGATCTCGGAGTTGAGGGACCTGCGGGCGGACTTGGCCTGAGCGACAAGCCACTCGTGCAGCTCGGCGGGCAGGCGGAGGGTGATGCGCTTCTCTTCATCCATGACTCCAGAATAGTGGCCTTCTGCCTCTTATTGAGAGGTAGAATGACACCATGGCGACGCGACAGAAGACTTCGGAGGATGCCGGGCACGCCCGGTACACCTACCGGCTTCGCGTGTCGTCGACCGCCCGTACCGCCCTCCTCGCCGAGTGGGACCGGTGCCGCTGGATCTGGAACGAATGCGTCGCCAAATCCCGCGCCGCGCACGCCCACAACCGGGCCAGCCCCGGCGACAAGCTGACGTGCGGCCCGGCCCAGCTCGACAAGATGCTGACCGAAGCTCGCGCCAGGACGCCGTGGCTCCGTGAAGGCGCGTCGGTGCCGCAACAGCAGATCATCCGGGACTTCGCCAAGTCCCGCTCGAAGGCGCTGAAGGACATCGACAAGCGGCTGCCGATGCGGCAGCGCGCGGGCATGCCCCGGCCGAAGAAGAAGCGCGAAGCCCTGCCGACGCTGAACTACACCCAGCGCGGGTTCCGGCTGAAGGACGGCCGCCTCCACCTCGCGGGCGGCATTGAGCTGACCGTGGTGTGGTCCCGCGAACTCCCGGCCGCCCCCTCCAGCGTGCGCGTGTACCGGGACGTGGCGGGGCACTGGTACGCCTCGTTCGTCGTCGCGACCGAGGTGCAGCCGCTCCCCGCGACCGGTGCCGTCCTCGGCGTGGACTGGGGCGTCAAGGAGACCGCCACCACCACATCCGACGCCCACGACCTCCCCCACCCGCAGCACGGGCGAAAGGCGCAGGCGAAGCTGACCCGGTACGACCGGATGGTGGCGCGCCGCAAGCCGAAAACGGGGCAGGCGTCGTCGAAGGGCCACCGCGAGGCGAAGAAGTGGCGCGCGAAGACCTACGCGAAGATTGCCCGGCAGCGGCAGGACACCGCCCGCAAGTGGGCGAAGAAGGTCGTCCGCGACCACGACACCATCGCCGTCGAGGACTTCCGGCCGAAGTTCCTTGCGAAATCCACCATGGCCCGCAAGGCGGCGGACGCCGCGATCGGTGCCACCAAGACGGCCCTGATCGAGATGGGCCGCAAACACGGGCGCGACGTGCGCCTCGTGCACCCCGCGCACACCAGCATGGACTGCGCGTCGTGCGGAGCGAGAACCAAGCACGCACTTCCTCTTTCGGAACGTACCTACACCTGCACCGCGTGCGGAGTGGTGTCCCCCAGGGACAAGAACTCCGCACGCGTGATGCTGGTCCGGGCTGGTCTCAACCCGGCTGGTGTCGAGGGCCTAAGACCTCCGGGAGCGCTGATCCCGGAGGCAGCCTGAGCCAGGAATCCCCTCCCTTCAGGGAGGGGAGGATTCAATTCGCTGCTCATGAACGGACCCCGGACTTTCATGCACGTACTGATTCTCGGCGGCACCACGGAAGCCCGCCGTCTTGCCGAACTGCTCCACGACACGCCCGGCCTGACCCTGACCAGTTCCCTCGCCGGGCGGGTGGCCAGCCCCCGCCTGCCGCCGGGCGAGGTCCGGATCGGCGGCTTCGGCGGGGCGGAGGGGCTGGCCGCGTGGCTGCGCGAGCACCGGGTGGACGTGCTCATCGACGCCACCCACCCTTTCGCCGGGACGATCAGTTTCCACGCGGCGCGGGCCGCCGCCACCGCCCATGTTCCCCTGCTCGCCCTGCGGCGACCCGGCTGGGTCCCCGTAGCGGGCGACGACTGGCACGACGCCGGCTCCCTGGAGGAGGCCGCGCGGCTGCTGCCCGCGCTCGGCCGGCGCGTGTTCCTCACCACCGGGCGGATGGGCCTGGCCGCGTTCGCCGCCCTGGACGACCTGTGGTTCCTCGTCCGGTCGGTGGACGCGCCCGAGGCCCCGCACCCGGCCCGCATGGAGGTGCTGCTCGACCGCGGCCCCTTCACGCTCGACGGCGAACGCGAGCTGCTGCGCCGGCACCGCGTCGACGTCGTGGTGACCAAGGACAGCGGCGGAGCGGCCACCGCCCCGAAGCTGACCGCGGCCCGGGAGGCCGGACTACCGGTCCTCGTGGTCCGCCGTCCCCCGGTCCCCGAGGGCGTCCCGGTCGTGACCGGGCCGGAGGAGGCGGCCCGGTGGGTCGGGGAGTTGTCCCACGGGCGCGGCTTCCCGGCCACCGGCTGAGCTCCGTCCTGGTTCCGTTGGCGGGCCGGCCCGGCCGCGCCTGCTCGGTGCGTGGCCTCTCCTCGCGCCGCGTCCGTGCCGGGGCCTGTGCTGTGTGTCTCCGGCTGGGTGGACGCCGGCCCGATGGGCCGGGGAGGTGCTCCGCCGCCGCGGCTTCCCGGCCACTGGCTGAAAGCCGGCCTGACCGGGCGGCGGGTCGGCCCGGCCGCGCCTGCTCGGGGGCTCTCCGAGTCTCCGAGCAGGCGAGGAGCCGGCCGCCGTGCCCCCTCACGCCTCCGGATAGCGGCGCGGAGTCCACACGATCTCCTCGCCGTCCCCGCGCCGTACGGCCCGGGTCTGGGAGGAGCCGACCAGCAGGATCGTGCGCATGTCGACCTCGACCGGGTCCAGGTCGGCCAGCCGTACGATCCGGACGCGTTCGCCGGTGCCGCCCACGTCTCGCGCCACCACGACCGGGGTGTCCGGCGCGCGGTGCTCCAGCAGCAGCTCGCGTGCCTTGCCCACCTGCCAGGTGCGGCTGCGCGAGCCGGGGTTGTACAGGGCCAGCACCAGGTCCGCCGAGGCCGCCGCGTGCAGCCGTTCGGCGATGACCTCCCAGGGCTTGAGCCGGTCGGAGAGCGAGATGGTGGCGTAGTCGTGGCCGAGCGGGGCGCCCGCGCGGGCCGCTGCCGCGTTGGCGGCGGTCACGCCCGGCAGCACCCGCACCGGGACGTCCGCGTACTCCTCCTGGGACGCGGCCTCCAGGACGGCCGTCGCCATGGCGAAGACGCCCGGGTCGCCGCCGGAGACGACCGCGACCCGCCGCCCGCGCCGGGCCAGATCGAGGGCGAACTCGGCGCGCTCGGACTCGACCCGGTTGTCCGAGCCGTGCCGGACCTGCCCGGGGCGCCGCGGCACCCGGTCGAGGTAGGTCGTGTAGCCGACCAGGTCGTCGGCGGCGGCCAGCGCACCCCGGGTCTCGGGCGTCAGCCACAGCGGACCGGCCGGCCCGGTCCCGACCACGACGACCTCGCCCCGCTCCCGGGACTCCGGCCGCTCGGCACCGGCCTGGCTCGGCAGCACGGCCACCGAGAAGTACGGCACCGACTCCGCGTCCACGTCGGCCAGTTGGGCCAGCCGCTCCCCGGCCATGGTGGCCCGCTCGACGTACCGGGCGTCACCCAGCCGCCCCGAACCCTCCAGCGCGCCGCGCACCTTGGTGAAGGTCCGCCCCAGCTTCATCACCACGGCCGCGTCGGTCGAGGCGAGCCGTGCGGTCAGCTCCTCCTCGGGCAGGGTGCCCGGCAGGATGGTCAGCACCTCCTCGCCCTCGGCGAGCGGGGTGCCCAGCCGCGCGGCGGCGGCGGACACGGACGTGACGCCGGGAATCACCTCGGTGTCGTAGCGGTCGGCGAGCCGCTTGTGCATGTGCATGTAGGAGCCGTAGAAGAGCGGATCGCCCTCGGCGAGGACCGCGACGGTCCGCCCCGCGTCCAGGTGCGCGGCGAGCCGGGCCGACGCCTCGGCGTAGAACTCGTCGATCGCACCCTGGTAGCCGCCCGGATGGTCGGTGGTCTCGGTCGTGACCGGGTAGACCAGCCGCTCCTCGATGTGGTCGGCACGGATGTGCCGCGCCGCGATCGAGCGGGCGATGGAACGGCCGTGCCGGGCACTGTGGTACGCGATCACGTCCGCCTCGGCGATGACCTCGACGGCCCGTACGGTCATCAGGGACGGGTCACCGGGGCCGAGCCCGACCCCGTAAAGCCGCCCCGCTGTGGACTGCTTGCCGCTCACTCTTCCTCACTCGCGATCGCGTTGAGCGCGGCGGCGGCGATGGCGCTGCCCCCGCGACGGCCGCGCACGACCAGGTGCTCAAGACCGGACGGATGCGCGGCCAGGGCGTCCTTGGACTCGGCGGCCCCGACGAAGCCGACCGGCACGCCGATCACGGCGGCCGGGCGGGGAGCCCCCTCCTCGATCATCTCCAGCAGCCGGAACAGCGCGGTCGGCGCGTTGCCGACGGCGACCACCGAGCCTTCCAGCCGGTCCCGCCACAGCTCCAGCGCGGCGGCGCTGCGCGTGGTGCCCAGCTTCGCGGCCAGCTCCGGCACGGACGGGTCGGAGAGCGTGCAGAGCACGTCGTTGCCGGCGGGCAGCCGCTTGCGCGTCACCCCGCTGGCCACCATCTGCACGTCCGTGAAGATGGGCGCGCCCGCGCGCAGGGCCGCACGGGCGCGGGAGACCACGGCCGGCGTGTAGGCCAGGTCCCGTACGAGGTCGACCATCCCGCAGGCGTGGATCATCCGGACCGCGACCTGGCTGACGTCGGCGGGCAGGGCCGCGAGGTCCGCCTCCGCGCGGATGGTGGCGAAGGACTGGCGGTAGATGGCCGCGCCGTCCTTCTCGTAGTCGTACGTGGTCACGGTGGTCTTCTCGCTGCTCTCGGTCGTCGTAGGGGTCATGAGGTGATCTCCGCCAGGGCGGCGGCGAGTCGGGCGGGGTCGTGCATCGAGGTGGTCCGGGGTTCCTCTCCGCCTACGGCGGTGGAGAGCCGGTAGCCGCCTCCCGGTTCGGCGACCACGTCCACGCGGTCGCCCCGGGGGTGTCCGCAACGGCGTTCGCAGCCGGACCAGTACAGGGGCAGGCCGTGCGGGGCGATCGCCCCGAGGGTTTCGGCCGCGTCGGTCCGTACGTCGGCCTGTGACTTGGCGCATCCGGGCCTGCCGACGCAGGCGCCGACGCGCAGCCAGGGGGAGCGGGGGTCAGTGACGAGGCCGGTGGCGGCGAGGCGGGCGAGGGACTCGTCGGCGCGGGTCCCCGGTGTGGGAAGAACCACACCGCGCCACGGCGTCAGACGCAGCTCACCGGCGGCGACATGGGTCAGTTCCCGCCATTGGCGCGCCGAGAGCCGGCCCAGCGGTACGTGCACGGAGAGGCCGTCACCGACAACTCCCGGGGGCGGTCCGTCCGTGCGGCCGGTCTCCCGGCCCCGCCGCTCGTGGCGGATGCCCCCGGCGGTCAGACGCCTGCCGACCGCATCGAGCAACTCGCCCTCGGGAAGGGCGAGTTCATCCACGCGCCAGACCTGCGCCCCGCTCGTCCGGGCCGCCTCCAGGAAGGTCTCCGCGGCCAGCAGCGCGGCCCGGGCCGCTTCCTCGGCGGAGACCTGAAGCGCTTCTCCGGCCGCTCCGAGGCCGAGTCGCGCACCGCCGTCCGCCGTCGCCCGTACCGTCACATCGGCACCCAGACCGGCCACGTCCCCGCGTCCGTCGTCGAGTGCGAACAGGAAACGCCCCGACAGGGCCCGCGCCGCCTGGCTCGCGCACAGCGCCGCGTCGAGGGCCGTCAGCCAGGGCCGTACGTCCAGCGCGCCCCGCCCGTCGAGACCGGACAGCGGCGAGGCCACGATGTTGCGCACCCGCTCGTGCCCGCGCGAGGGCAGCAGCCCGGCGGCGTCCAGCAGCCCGGCCAACTCCCCGGCGCAGCCGTCGTCCAGACCCCGCAGCTGCACGTTGCCGCGCGAGGTCAGATGCAGGTCCCCGTCGCCCAGCCGCTCCGCCACGTCGGCGAGCACCCGCGCCTGCCGCACGGTCAGGACCCCGCCGGGGACCCGGACACGGGCCAGCGCGCCGTCGTCCGCCGCGTGCAGCCGCAGCGTCCCCGGGCAGGCGTCACCGCGGTCCCGGGAGACCGCTGTGGCCTGGGGCGATGAACGGAGGGCAGGCGTGGACATGGCGGCGAGCATACCTACCCTCACACCCGGTGTATGCCCCGCCCTTTTCCCCCGCCCCTTACTATGCTCCTCGGTGGATCATCCGGTCCGCCGACGCCACGACGGCGACAGGGGAGGAAGCCCGGTGCGAGTCCGGCGCGGTCCCGCCACTGTGAGCCCGGCCCACACGGGCCGGGCGAGCCAGGAACTCCCGCCGTCACACCACCAGCCCGGGGCGCGGACACCCCGAGGAAGGCCAGCCGCCGCATGCTGCACTCTGCCGGGGAACACCCTCCGCACCCCCGCATCCTGCTCCTGTCGACCTCCGACACCGACCTGCTCAGCGCCCGCGCGGCCGCCGGCCCGGTCCCGTACCGCTTCGCCAACCCCTCCCGCCTCGACCTCGACGACCTCCCCGCCCTCCTCGACGGCGTCGGCCTGGTCGTCGTACGCCTCCTCGGCGGCATCCGGGCCTGGCAGGACGGACTCGACCTGCTCCTCGCCGACGGCCGCCCGGTCGTCGTCCTCACCGGTGAACAGGCCCCCGACGCCCAGCTGATGGCGTCCTCCACGGTCCCCATCGGCATCGCCGCCGAGGCCCACGCCTACCTCGCGCACGGCGGCCCGGCCAACCTGGAGCAGCTCGCCCGCTTCCTCTCCGACACGGTCCTGCTCACCGGCCACGGCTTCGAGGCACCGGCGGCCGCCCCCACCTGGGGCCCGCTGCCCCGGGAGGGCCGGGAGACCGACGGCCCGACCGTCGCCGTGCTCTACTACCGGGCCCACCACATGAGCGGCAACACCGCCTTCGTCGGCGCCCTGTGCGACGCGATCGAGGACGCGGGCGGCCGGCCCCTGCCCCTGTACGTCGCCTCCCTGCGCGCCCCCGAGCCGGAGCTGATCGAGGAACTCCGCGCCGCCGACGCCATCGTCACCACCGTCCTCGCCGCCGGCGGCACCAAGCCCGCCGAGGCATCGGCCGGCGGCGACGACGAGTCCTGGGACGCGGGCGCGCTCACCGCCCTCGACGTACCGATCCTCCAGGCCCTGTGCCTCACCGGCTCACGGACCGCCTGGGAGGAGAACGACGAGGGCGTCTCCCCGCTCGACGCGGCCAGCCAGATCGCCGTCCCCGAGTTCGACGGCCGCCTCATCACCGTCCCGTTCTCCTTCAAGGAGATCGACGCCGACGGCCTCCCCGCCTACGTCGCCGACCCCGAGCGCGCCGCCCGGGTCGCCGGAATCGCCGTACGCCACGCCCGGCTCCGCCACATCCGGCCCGCCGACAAGCGCCTGGCGCTGGTCCTGTCCGCCTACCCGACCAAGCACTCCCGCATCGGCAACGCGGTCGGCCTGGACACACCCGCCAGCGCCATCGCCCTGCTGCGCCGACTCCGCGACGAGGGCTACGACTTCGGAACGGACACGGAGGTCCCGGGCCTGGCCTCCGGCGACGGGGACGAGCTGATCCGCGCGCTGATCGAGGCGGGCGGGCACGACCAGGACTGGCTCACCGAGGAGCAACTGGCCCGCAACCCGGTACGGATCCCGGCGGCCGACTACCGCCGCTGGTTCGCCACCCTCCCCGGGGAACTGCGCACGGCGGTGGAGGAGCACTGGGGCCCGGCCCCCGGCGAGATGTTCGTCGACCGCAGCCGCAACCCGGAGGGCGACATCGTCCTCGCGGCCCTGCGCTTCGGCAACCTGCTGATCCTCATCCAGCCCCCGCGCGGCTTCGGCCAGAACCCGATCGCGATCTACCACGACCCGGACCTGCCGCCCTCCCACCACTACCTGGCCGCCTACCGCTGGATCGCCGCCCGGGCCGAGGACGGCGGCTTCGGCGCCGACGCGATGATCCACCTCGGCAAGCACGGCAACCTGGAGTGGCTGCCCGGCAAGAACGCCGGCCTGTCCGCCGCGTGCGGCCCCGACGCCGCCCTCGGCGACCTCCCCCTGATCTACCCGTTCCTGGTCAACGACCCCGGCGAGGGCACCCAGGCCAAGCGTCGCGTCCACGCCACGCTCGTCGACCACCTCGTCCCGCCCATGGCCCGCGCCGACTCCTACGGCGACATCGCGCGCCTGGAGCAACTCCTCGACGAGTACGCCCAGATCTCCTCCATGGACCCCGCCAAGCTCCCGGCGATCCGCGCCCAGATCTGGACCCTCATCCAGGCCGCCCGGCTCGACCACGACCTCGGCCTGGAGGACCGCCCGGACGACGACGGCTTCGACGACTTCCTCCTGCACGTCGACGGCTGGCTCTGCGAGGTCAAGGACGCCCAGATCCGCGACGGTCTGCACGTCCTCGGCAACCCGCCGCAGGGCGCGGACCGCGTCAACCTCGTCCTCGCCATCCTCCGCGCCCGCCAGATCTGGGGTGGCGCCACGGCCCTGCCCGGACTGCGCGAGGCCCTCGGCCTGGACGAGTCCGCCGCGACCCGCACGAGCGCCGACGCGGCCGAGGAGCAGGCCCGCGCCCTGGTCCAGGCGATGGACGACGCGGGCTGGGACCCGGCCGCGGTTCCCGCCGAGCACGGCGAACAGGTCGCCGCCGTCCTTCAGTTCGCGGCCCGCGAGGTCGTGCCGCGCCTCGCCGCGACCACCGCCGAGATCGACCACACCGTCCACGCCCTGGCGGGTGGCTTCGTCCCGGCGGGCCCCTCGGGATCACCCCTGCGGGGCCTGGTCAACGTCCTCCCGACGGGCCGCAACTTCTACTCGGTCGACCCCAAGGCGGTCCCCTCCCGCCTCGCCTGGGAGACGGGCCAGGCCCTCGCCGACTCCCTCCTGGAGCGCTACCGCACCGACAACGGTGACTGGCCCACCTCCGTCGGCCTCTCCCTGTGGGGCACGAGCGCGATGCGCACGGCGGGCGACGACGTGGCCGAGGCACTCGCCCTGCTCGGCATCCGCCCCGTCTGGGACGACGCCTCCCGCCGGGTGACGGGCCTGGAGCCCGTCCCGTACGAGGAACTGGGCCGCCCCCGGATCGACGTCACCCTGCGCATCTCGGGCTTCTTCCGGGACGCCTTCCCGCACACCGTCGGCCTGCTGGACGACGCCGTACGCCTGGCCGCCTCGCTGGAGGAGCCGGCCGAGGCCAACCACGTACGGGCCCATGTCCAGGCGGACCTGGCGTCCCACGGCGACGAACGCCGCGCCACCACCCGCATCTTCGGCTCCCGCCCCGGCACGTACGGCGCCGGCCTGCTCCAGCTCATCGACTCCCGCGACTGGCGCACCGACGCCGACCTCGCCGAGGTCTACACCGTCTGGGGCGGCTACGCCTACGGCCGGGAACTCGACGGCCGACCGGCCCGTGAGGAGATGGAGACCGCCTACAAGCGCATCGAGGTCGCCGCGAAGAACACGGACACGCGCGAGCACGACATCGCCGACTCCGACGACTACTTCCAGTACCACGGCGGCATGGTGGCGACGGTCCGGGCGCTGCGCGGCACGGCTCCCGAGGCGTACATCGGCGACTCCACCCGCCCCGAGACGGTCCGCACCCGCACCCTCGTCGAGGAGACCTCCCGGGTCTTCCGCGCCCGCGTGGTCAACCCGAAGTGGATCGAGGCGATGCGCCGCCACGGCTACAAGGGCGCCTTCGAACTCGCCGCCACCGTGGACTACCTCTTCGGCTACGACGCCACCACCGGCGTGATCGCCGACTGGATGTACGACAAGCTCACCGAGACCTACGTCCTGGACCCGGCCAACCGCGAATTCCTCCAGCAGGCCAACCCCTGGGCACTGCACGGCATCGCCGAACGCCTGCTGGAAGCGGAGTCCCGCGGCATGTGGGAGAAGCCCGACCCGGCCGTGCTGGAGGGGCTGCGGCAGGTGTACCTGGAGACGGAGGGGGACCTGGAGGGCGAGGGGTGAGCGCCTGCGCACTCCGTCGCAAGCTGTCAGCTGCCCGTGCCCATCGCCTTGCGCACGGCGTCGCGGGTCCGGTTCCCAGACAGCAGATGGATGTGCTGACGGCAACGAGTACCCGGGTCGCGCGAACTGACGCGAGCTGAGCGTGGCTCCGATGGCGCGGAGCGCAGCCAGGCGGTGATCCACCCGGGCTGCATCGCTGCGTCGAGGAGGTAGGCCGGCCGGATCCGGCCCTTGGGTACGTAGACCAGATCGACGGCCAGCAGGGTCAGGGCGGTGCCGAGACCGATGCGGTGGACCTGGGCCGGGCCCTGCGGGCCCGGAGGGGCCGCGAGCTGGGCGACGCCGGCGGAGACCAGCAGACCACCCGTCGTCATCTGGAGCCAGACGTCGGTCTTCGGACCGAGCACCCACTCGAAGCTGCGCAGATGCAGCAACGGCCACAGCCCGCCCACGACGTTGAACGCGCCGTGCGCAACCGCGACCGTCTCCGTCCGCTGGGGACTCGGGCCCTGGTCAAGTGGCCGTCCCTCCTGCCGGGCCGGCCGGGTGCCCGGCCGGCCCGGCAGGAAAACGCCCAGGGCGGGTAGCGTCGCCGAGGACCTGCCCGCGGTGCCCGGCCTCAGCTCCCCGACTGCTCCACCTCCCGCCGGGGCACGGTCGCTTCACCGTGCGCCACGTCCTGACGCCGGGGGGTCAGCAGTCCCGGCCACGCCGCGACCGCAGCGGCGATAGCGGTGGCGGCCGCCGCGGCGAGGAAGCCGTACGTGGGGCCGTCCCGGCCTTCCACGAGAGCACCCGTCACCGCGGAACCCAGCGCCGCCATGGACAGGTTGGTGGTCGTCAGCCAGGTGTACGCCTCGTTCAGCATGCGCTCCGGCACCAGCGCGCCGACCAGTTCGGCCTCCACCGTCAGAGCGGGGGCGATCACGGCGCCGGAGACGAACAGCAGCACTCCCAGGGCGAGCGAGCCGGGCATCAGGGTCCACAGGGCGTATCCGGCGCTCAACCCGACGAGCAGTCCGGTGAACTGCCGTACCAGCGGCGCCTTGAAAGTGCGGCTGCCGTACCAGAAACCGGCGAGCGCGCTGCCGATGCTCCAGACCGCGATCAGCACGCCCGTCACGCCTTCCGCCGCCGCCCCCTCGTGCTGCTTGGCGAACGCCGCGATGGCCACCGGCGCCCCGCCGAACGAGAAGGCGATGCCGGCCGCACACGACAACAGCGCCAGGACGCCGGGCTCCTTGAGCGGGCCGAGACCGCGCGTCGCCGCCGAGGCGTCGGGGGACGGCAGCAGGGCGCGCAGTGCCCGGCCCCGCGACAGTGCCAGGGTGCCCAGGCCCGTGCACAGGGCGGCGGCGGCCAGCGCGCAGGCCGGTCCCGCGATCGCGGCCCGGGTGGAGAAGAGGTCCCCGAGGGGCCCGCCGATCAGCATGAATCCGGAGAAGATCAGCGGACCGATGACGAACACCAGCTCGAACAGGGTGGATTCGGCGGCCATCGCCGCGGTGCGCACCTCGCTGCGCCCGCTCTCCTCACTGGTCAGGACCGTCCACGCGGCGCGCAACGCAGGGGTGATCGCGGGGAACACGGCACCCGAGAGTGCCGCCATGACGCACAGGACCACCAGCGGCGCCCGGCCCAGCACCGCCCACAGCAGGGCGAGCTGCAGGGCGGCGTAGGCCAGGGCGTAGAAGGGAAGGACCCGCCCGGCGCCGTGCTTGTCGGCGAGTCGGCCTGCGACCGGGGCGGTCGCGGCGGTGGCCAGCGAGATGCTGGCGCCGACCAGACCGGCCTGGCCGAAGCTGCCGGTGGTCTCCTGCACCAGAAGCAGCCAGGCGAGCACGGTGACGCCCTGGCCGAGCCGGGCGATCACACCGCCGGTGAGGAGCAGGGGCGCGCCCGGCACCCGCCATATGCGTGCGTACTGTCCGAAGGCGCTCATGGCATGCTCCCACAGGGCTCGCCGCGGACCTCGAAGTCGCGGGCGGTGGCGATCACGGCCGCTTCCACCTCGGCGCCGGAGCCGGCGCGGAAGCGGAAGCGGCCGCCGACGTGTTCGTAGTAGGCGTCGGCGGCAGGCAGCACCTCGCCGGGGCGGAGCAGCACCTCCGCGTACGGGCCGGGGGCGCGACCGACCATCGATATCGCCTCACGGATGACGCAGGGGCGCGTGGCGGGCGCGGGCACGAGGAGCCAGCCGCCCGTTTCCGCGAACCGCGGGTTCGGCCGGTCCGGCGGCGGCTCGCCGAGGGCGATGCGGAAGGCCGCCTCCATCAGGTCGTACCCGTGCACCTCACGCCAGAGGAAAGGAATCTCGGCGCCGCCGACTCGGGCGCCGATCTCCAGAAAGGCGCACTCGACGGGCCCGCCCGATCCGCCGGCCACGAACAGCTCCAGGTGGAACACGGTCGGCCGGTCGGTCAGGGCGACGAGCACACGGTGTGCGAACTCCCCGATCGCGTCATGGACTTCGGTGCGGTCCTCCTCCACGGAGCCCAGTGCGCGGCCCGCGCGAAAGCCCAGACAGGAGTCGACATAACGGGAGGCCCGCCAGGGCCCGAGGCTGCGGTCGGCGAAGACGCCGTCGACGTGGTACACGGGTCGCGCATCGTAGGTCTGCACGAGCAGCGGCGCATCCGCATCGTCGAACCTCAGCCGCTCGGCGCTCTCGGGGCCCTCCACCAGGACCACGCCGACGCTGGAGCTGCCCATGCGCGGCTTGACGATCACGGGCCAGCCATGGCGCGCTCCGAAGTCCCGCACCGCATCGACGTCCGGGGCCGGTGCGAACGCGGGCAGGGCGAGGCCCGCGTCCGCTATGGTCTGCGCCATCACCAACTTGTCGCGGAACCGGAGGAGTTCGGCAGCCGTGCGTACCGGCCGGCATCCCCGTTCCTCGGCGAGGTGAGCCGCTACGAGCAGATCGTCCTCCTTGAGCGCGACGACCGCGCGCGGCGTCCCATGCCGGGATGCCAGCGCATCGAGTTGTTTGCGTACCTGCGCGAGGTCGTCGGTGGCGTCGACCATGGCGATTTCCGCGGCCTCGGCGGGAACGCCCGTGGCGCCGACGTCGGTGGTGATGTAGGTGACGGCGTGGGTGCGGTGGTCGACATAGCGCTCGTACTCGGCGTAGGGGGCGCGCCAGCGGTGCAGGACGACGATGTGCGGACGGGCGCCGGTCAGGCGGCCGGTGTGGTGCGGGCCGGTCACGAGGCGGCTCCCGCGGGTTCCAGCTCGTAGAAACCGTGCCCGTCCAGGTAGCAGACGGTCGCGAAGTCCCGTTCCAGTACGGCCCGGTCGGGGTGTGCGAGGCCGATCATCATGGGTTCGGTGGTGTCGTCCACGGTCAGCGGGAGCTGCTCGCCGGGCCGGACGAACGTCTGCGCGTTGTGGAAGCTCTCGAGTTCCTCCACGAGGCCGAGCAGCGGGTAGGACTTGAGGGTGCCGCTGACCGGTGAGGTCAGGAACGCCATCGCCACGTGGTGTTCGGTGCGGTGCGGGGCGCCGAGCCGGTGCAGGAAGTCCGTGGGATTGAGATAGGCGTCCACGGTGCGTTCGACCTGGGATTCGCCGGTGGCGAGCCTGGCGTAGTAGGCGGTGTCCGCCCCGCACAGCCGGATGCCGGCCTCGACGAGGCGCGGCCCGTCCGGGGTGAGCATGATCTCCAGGTGTGCGGGGCCGTGCCGCACCTCCAGGGCGTCGAGCACGTCGAAGGCGTAGGCCACGAGCGCGGCGCGGGCCGGCTCGCCGGGTGCGACGGACAGGGCGCCGCTGATGCGGTTGCTGACCCCGTTGACGGAGATCTTGGTGTACTTCCAGACGTCGGTGGCCCGGTGGCCGCCCCGGCAGCTGACGGTGTTGACGACGTATTCGGTGCCGTGCAGGAACTCCTGGGCGACGACGCCCTCGTTGCGGAAGGAGAAGATGTTCACGGCCTGTGCGATGGCGCGGTAGGCGGCCGCGGAATCCTCGGGCGTCTCGCAGAAATGCACCCCGTCGTTGCCGGCGCTGCGAATCGGTTTGACCACGACGCGCCCGCCCAGCTCGCGGTGGAAGTCGGCCAGTTGCCCGGCCGACTCGGCCAGGATCTGCCGTGAGCCGGGGATGCCGGCCTGTTTCACCGTCTCCATCTGCCGGAACTTGTCGCGCCGTGCCGCGCTGTGCGCGGTGCCGTTGGTGGCCAGTCCCAGTAACTCGCTGAGCTGGTCGGCGAGTTCGACGCCCAGCTCGCCACCGGTGAGCACGGCCGCCGGCACGTGGGCGGAGACGGCCTTGGCGGTCTGCTTCAGGTCGCCCTCGTGGACGATGTTGTCCAGGAAGATGTCGGCGCGGAAACTCGCCCGGTAGACAGGGGGCACCTCGGGGGTGCTCTGCACCCGCACGACGGGCCGACCTGCGGCGATGAACGCCTCGGCCAGGCGCATGGTCGGCGCGTACACGTCGACCATGACCACGGGTCCGTCAGCCGTTGTCACGGACCCGTCGGCCTCGTCGATCGCCGACGGATCGGGGGAGATGGTCATGCGCGTGCTCCGTTCCGCCGGTCGAGCGTGGCAAGCACGTCGAGCAGCCGGTCGATCTCGTCAGGGGTGTTGTAGAGATGCAGGCTCACCCGCACCGAGCTGTCGGTCTCGCCGCCGCGAGCCTGGCAGTGGCCGTCGGCGCGCACCATCAGGCCGTGTTCGGCGAGGATGAAGCCCAGGTCGCTGGAGCCGATGTCACGGTGACGGAACGTGACGATGCCCTGTCGGCGCTGGACGTCGGAGTCGGCGGTGAGGCTGAGCGGGCAGCCCAGCACCTCGTACGAGTCGAGCCGCGCGAGGCCGTCGGTGAGCCGGACGCCGAGTGCGACGCTCCACCGGTCGATGTTCTCCAGCCCCGCTGCCTCCAGCCAGTCGAAGGCGGCCTCCATGCTGAGAATGCCCGCGGTGTTGGGGCTGCCGCTCCAGCCTCCCGGCGTGAACGCGGGCCCGCGCGCCCCGCGTGCCCACACCGCCCCCGTGCCCGGCAGGGCCATGGCCTTGTGCCCGGAGAACGCCACGAAGTCGACGTCGAGGTCGGTCGTGGAAACGGGCAGGTGCCCGACGCTCTGCGCGGCGTCCAGACAGATCGGCACGTCGGGGCCGACCACGTCACGGATGCGGTGGACGTTCATGTCGTTGCCGTAGATGTGATGCACATGGGTGGCGGCGACGAACCGGGTCTGGTCGGTCACCAGGCCGGCCAGGGCTGCCTGGTCGTAGTCCTTGGACTCGGCCTCGTAGGGCATGTCGTGGACGGTGATGCGCACGCCGCGCGCCGTGAGCAGCCGCTGGGCCTCCAGCCAGGGCTGGGCGTTGGCCTGGTGGTCGGCGAACGGCACGATGATCTCGTCGCCGTCGCGCAGATGCTCGGTGAGCCAGTCGCGGGCGATGGTGCGCAGGCCCTCGCTGGTGCCGCTGGTGAAGTGGACGGTGGAGCGAGCCGGGTCCGGGTCGTCGAGGAAGCTCTTGACGCGTTCGCGGGTGCGCTCGACCAGTTCGGTGGTGCGGTTCGCCCAGGTGTAGATGCCTCGGCCGGCGTTCGCGTTCGCGGTGACCAGGTAGGTGTGGACCGCGTCCAGGACTGCCTGCGGCTTCTGCGCCGTGGCGGCGCTGTCGAGGTACACCGGGGCGTCGGCGCCCCGGAGGATCGGGAACTGGGCGCGCAACTGCCGCTGCCAGGCTCCGAGGGCGGACAGGGGGTCGACGGGTGCGGTGAGCGAGGTCAGTGACATCACGATCAGTCCCTCACCATCGGCGCGCCGGCGTCGCGCCAGGCGATGATCCCCCCGGCGAGGCTGCGTACCTCGGCGTGCCCCATGCGGGCGAGCAGCGCCGCGTAGCGCACGGACTTCTCCCCGATGGGGCAGGCGAGCAGCACGGGCTGCTTGCTGCCGAACGGCAGGCCCCCGTGGAGGAGCTCGTCGAAAAGCTCGTCCACGATGTTCACGGAGCCTTCGATGTGCAGGGTGTTGTAGGCGAACGAGCCGCGCAGATCGACGATCAGGGGATCGGCCTCGGCGATCCACGCCTGGGCCTCGGCCACGGTGAGGGTGCCCACGGCGGAGACCTCGGCATCGGTGAGGGTGGCGAGGGAGTTGGCGCGCGGCGGCTGGTTGAGCAGCTCGGGGCGGCGATTGCGCACGTAGCTCATATAGCTCTCGACGCGGTCGCACACGATGAACACGGCGCTCTTGCGCTCGGTCAACTCCTCGTCGACCGAGCGCAGATGACGTACGGCGCCGAAGTAGGCGGCGCCTCCGGTGGGTCCGGCGAGCATGCCGCAGCGACGGACGAGGGTGAGCATGCCGTCGATGGCCTCGTCGGCGGTGACGGCCTCGATGGTGTCGTACGTGGTCGGGTCGAACAGACCGACCTCGTTGACCTCGTCGATGTTGCGGATGCCCGGGACGAAGTCGGACTTGCCGGCGACCAGCCCGATCACCCGGGTGTCGGGGTCGTGCGCGCGCAGCGCACGCGCGGCGCCGGTGGAGGAGCCCGCGGTGCCGACGCATGCCACGAACCAGTCAGGTGCGCCACCGAGATCCTTGATGATCTCTGGGCCCGTGCCGGTGGTGTGGGCCTCGATGTTGCGGGGGTTGTAGTACTGGTCGGTGTGCAGGTAGGCGCTGTCCGGCTCGGACAGCATCCGGTGTATCCGGGTCAGCGGATCGTCGGTGTTGGTCGGGTCGAGACACTCGGCCTGTCCGGGCAGTTCCTCGATCTCGGCGCCGAGGAGCAGCAGCAGGTCCTTGATCTCGGGGACCTTCATGCGGTTGGTGACGCTCTTGAACGGAAGGCCGTGCATGCCGGCGATCACAGCGAGCGCCTTGGCCGTGTTGCCGCTGGACAGCTCGACGACGGTGTGCCCCTGTTCACGGGCGGCGGCCAGATGCGGGCGGGCCATGTTCCAGGCGGCGCGGTCCTTGACCGAGCCGAACGGGTTGAGCATCTCGAGCTTGGCGTAGAGGTCGATGTTGCGCAGCCCGTGTATCTCCGGGTCTATGCGGACGAGCGGGGTGTCGCCTATGACGTCCGTGATGCTGTCGTACTTCATGTTTCCCCCGTGGTGATGGCAGCGATCGGTAGCGGTGGTCTCGCGGGTGGCGGTGATGCCGCAGGTCTCACGCCTGGCCGTCCGCCCCGTTCGCACGGGCGGTGGGCCAGTACTGCTCGTCCAGGCACCACCGCCAGCGCCCGGCGTCCTGGAACGCGGCGACCTTGCGGGCGATGGGCTGGTGGAGCGCGTGGTCGGCGCTGAAGTCCATGAAGTAACCGGCGGTGTTGGCGAAGGCCAGCAGGTCGCCGGGGCGCGGGAGTTTGGGCAGGAACACCTGGCGGCGGGTGATGAAGTCGGCCTCCAGGCAGAGGTTGCCGATGAGGTAGACGCCGGTGGGGCCGTCGACGGCCGGCGGGTCGCCGCCGGGGCGTTCGACGAGCACCGGGTCGAGCAGCACGCCGTGCTCCTCGAGGCTGGCGTCGCCCGCGTTCATCTCGAGCCGCACCATCCAGTCACCGTTCGCGTTCTGCCGGGTCTCGAGGACCGTGGCGAGGACGGTGCCGCTCTGGTCGACCAAGGCGCGGCCGGGCTCGATGTACAGGTCGAAGAGGTTCTCCAGGAGCAGGGTGGCGAGCGGCCGGCCCAGGGTCGGGGCTTCGAGGGACAGCAGCTCGTCCAGATAGCGGGGCCCGGCGACGGGACGGTGCGAGGGGTACAGGCCGAGGGCCCCGCGCAGGGTTCCGCCCTCGCCGCGCAGTCCGTACCCGTGGGCCTGCCAGGTGAGGGGCGCTCGCCTGCCGAGTGCCGCGTTGGTCAGTTCGCTGGTCCAGCGCTCCCACTGGTCGCCGTCGTCGAGGTAGTTGACGCCGAAACCACCGCCGATGTCGACGACGCGGGGACGCAGGCCGCGCCGTTGGCACTCGTTCATCACCTTGATGCAGCCCTCCAGGGCCGCGGCCTTCTCGGCGAGGCCGATGGTGTCCAGGTGGTAGGCGACTCCGATGAGTTCGGTGGCGTCCTGGTGGCTGATCACGTCGTCGAGCAGCGCGTCGAGTTCCCTCATCGGGGTGCCGAAGCGGCTGACGCGGGTCAGGACGGTGGTACCCGATGTCTCGAAGTCGCAGAGGCGCACCAGTATGCGCACCTTCGGCAGCCCGAACTTGCGGACCAGCTCTGCGAGTTGGGCGAGTTCGGCGCGCGAGTCGAGGTTGACGGTGATCCCGGACCGTGCGGCGAGCCACAGGAACTCCGGGCTCTTGGGCCCGGTGGCCATGATGCGTTCGGGAGCGAAGCCGGCGCCGAGCGCGTGCTGTAGCTCGCCGAGCGAGGCCACGTCCATGGCGGCGCTGGTGGCGGCGAGGTTGCGCACGAAGGACGAGGCGCGATTGGCCTTGTGGGCGAAATAGACATCGCCGGTTATGTGGTGCTTGCGGTAGACGGTGCGGAACTCATCCACGTTGTCGGCCACCTGCTCGGGCAGCACCACGTTCAGCGGCGAGCCGAGACCGGCGACCAGATCGTGCAGGAAGTCCGGCGCCTGTAAGAGCGAGGCGAGACCGGGCCGCAGGCGCGGAGTCAGATACAGCGGTATAGCGAACAAAAAGGATTCCCCCGTCAAGAGATGCTCAATAGTTGAAACTCGAGCGAACTAGTTGATCAACGCACAGAATTGTGCAGACGGGTCGAAACGGCGACCCGCGAGGATGCTAGGCACCGACATTCATTTCCATCAAGTGTCGACGTGTTGTGATGAATCCCACACTCTGCGGAGTGGTGCACTCCCCATGACCAGGTGGTGACAGGCGACACGGCGCCCGGAGACGGAAGCGATCGGGAGGAGCTCAGGTTCCCGCTCGTGGCACAGCCGCCGCTCGTGCGGGGCGAGCCCGTCAAGCACGGGACACCGCGTGCGGAAGGCGCAGCCGGACGGTGTCGCCTCCGCCAGGGGACTCGGCAACTCCCCGGCCGGAACGGCCCTTTGGTCGCTTCGGTGGGCCCTCACGGCCGGTTCGAGCACGGATGCCCGCAGTCCCCGCGTATAGGGGTGCGCGGGATCGTCCAGGACCTCGGCCGCCGTGCCGATGTCGACGACACGCCCCAGATACATCACCGCGACCCGGTCCGCGTACCGCCGCACCAGCGGAATGTCGTGGGACACGAGCAGATACGACAGGCCGAGCCGGGCCCGCAGTGTGTCGAGCAGCTCCATGATGTCCGCTCGCAGGGCGGTGTCCAGGGCGGACACCGGCTCGTCGAGCAGCACCAGGTCGGGTTCGAGGGCCAAGGCGCGCGCGATGGCGACCCGTTGCCGCTGACCGCCGGAGAGCCGGCCCGGCCTGCGCTCTCCCGCCTCGGCCGGCAGGTCCACCAGGTCGAGCAACTCGCCGACCCGGGCGGCCCTTTCGACGCGTGACCGGCCTGCCGCCCGCAAGGGCTCGGCGATGATGTCGGCGACGGTCATGCGCGGGTCGAGCGAGGCGGACGGGTCCTGGAAGACGATCTGTATCCGGTGGCGGAGCGCTTTGCGGGTACGAGCGTCCAGCAGGGCCAGATCATGGCCGAGCACCTCGATGCGGCCGTGTTCGGGCGGGGCGAGGCGCAGGATCTCCATCAGCGTGGTGCTCTTGCCGCACCCCGACTCGCCGAGCAGCGCGACGGCCTCCCCCGCGCGCACCTCCAGATCCACGCCGTCGACGGCGCGCACCTCGGTGCGGCGGCCCGCGGAACGCACGGAGAACCGTCTGCGCAACCGCTCCACACGCAGCACCTCCGGGGATCGCAGCGTCGGCCGCTCGGCGGCGGTCCCGGGCTGCGGCATGCGGGGGGTGGCATCCAGCATGCGGCGCAGCGGACCGTCCTCCGGCGCGGTGAACAACTCGGCCACCGTGCCCTCTTCGGCGATCAGGCCGTCCCGCATCACCGCGACACGGTCGCAGGAGCGGGCGACGACGCCCAGATCGTGGGTGATCAGGAGCAGGGCGGCCCCGGTAGCGCGCCGCGCCTCGTCGAGCACATCGAGGATCTGCGCCTGGACCGTGACGTCGAGGGCGCTGGTGGGCTCGTCGGCGATGATCAGATCCGGCTCGTTGGCCATGGCCATGGCGATGGCCACGCGTTGCCGCATCCCGCCGGAGAACTCGTGCGGATACGCCCGCGATCGCGCGGCCGCGTCGGCTATGCCGACGCGGTCCAGGAGTTCCACGGCGCGCCGCCGTGCCTCGCTCCGCCCGACCGCGCGGTGCACGGTGATCGCCTCCGCGATCTGCGCGCCGACGGTGAACACCGGTGTGAGCGCGGCAAGGGGGTCCTGGAACACCATGGCGATGCGGTTGCCGCGCAGCCGCGACAGCTCCCGGTCACCCAGACCGAGCAGTTCGCGCCCCTGGAAGCGCACCGAGCCGGTGGCCCGCGCGCCTGTCGGCAGCAGACCCACCACGGCGTTCGCGGTCATCGACTTGCCGGAGCCGGACGCTCCGACGAGACCCAGGGACTCGCCGGGCCCGAGCCTGAGGTGCACACCGCGCACGACGGGAGTGCGCGCCGCCCCGACCCGTACCACCAGGTCCGTCACGTCGAGCGCGGATGCCGTGACGTCAACCGCCATGTCCCTCTTCCTCCCCCAGTGACGCGCGCAGTGCCTCGCCCAGCAGCCCCACCGCGGTCACCGTCGCTACCAGGAAGCCGACCGGCGCCAGGAACACCCAGGGGTAGGTGAGGGCCGATCCGGTGCCGGTGGCGAGGAGGGTGCCGAGCGAGACGTCGGGCGGTTGGATGCCCAGGCCGAAGTAACTCAGCCCGGCCTCCCCGAGGACGGCCGTGCCGACGTTCACCGTGCAGTCGATGATCAGCAGGGGAGCCATGTGGGGCAGCAGATGCCGCGCGATGACCTGTGCGGTACCGAGTCCCATGAACCGAGCGGCGTGTACGAAGTCCCGCTCACGCAGGCTGAGCGTGCGTGCCCGCACCACGCGCGCCGTCAGCATCCACTGGAAGGCGGCCAGCACCAGGACCAGCCACACCCAGCTGCGGCCGCGCAGCGCCGGCGACACCACGGCGACGACAAGGACGGCGGGCAGCACGAGCAGCGCGTCCGTGGCCCACATCAGCAGCCTGTCCACCCGGCCACCGACATAGCCGGCGACCGTGCCGACCACGGCGGCGAGCAGCGTGGACACCAGGGCCACGCACACCCCGACCAGCAGCGACTTCTGCAACCCGCGCAGACATTGCGCGAGCAGATCCTCGCCGAGCCGGGACGTGCCCAGCCAGTGCTCGCCGGACGGCGGGGAGAGCAGCGCCGAGTGGTCGAGCTCCTCATGCCCGTACGACGCCGTCAGGGGTCCGACGAAGGCCGCACCCCAGAGCACGACCAGCAGCGCCACCCCGGTGATCGCCTGGGGACGGCGTAACGCGGCCAGTGCCGCCTTCACGAGACGCCCCTGCGCACGCGCGGATCCAGCACGGCGAGCAGCGCGTCCGCGAGCCAGCCGGCCACCGTGACCAGGACCGCGAGGAACAGGGTCACGGTGGCGACGACGTTCGCGTCCTCGTCCTGTATGCCGCGCAGCAGCCAGTCCCCCATCCCGTGCCAGCCGAAGATGCGTTCGGTGAACACCCCGCCGGCCATGTGCAGTCCGAACCCGAAGGCGATCAGGGCCGTCATCGGGATCAGGGCCATTCGGAGTCCGTGGCGCATCACGGCCTGCCGTCTGCGCAGCCCCTTGGCGCGCGCGGCGCGCAGATACTCGCTGCCGAGCACCTCGAGCATCGCGGCTCGCTGGTAGCGGCTGTAGTACGCGATCTGGGGCAGGGCGATCGCCAACGTCGGCAGCACCAGGTGCCGTAGCCGGTCGCCGAACGCGGCCGCACCGGACAGGTCGGATCCGGGCGTCGACTCCGCCGAGAAGTACAGGAGTTGACTGCCGGCCGCTTCGTTGACCGGCAGCCAGGCGATCTTGAGCAACGTGCCGAGTACGAACACCGGCACGGCCATCACCGTCAGCGAGAGCACCATCGTCACCTGGTCCGTGACCCCCCGTGCCCGTAGCGCCCCCCAGATCCCGAGCAGCACCCCGCCGATGACGGCGAGGGCGCTGCCCGCGAGGAACAGCCGGACGCTGGTGCCGGCGCGGCGCCACACCTCGTCGGCCACCGCCGCACCGCCGACCGTCTCGCCGAAGTCTCCGCGCACCGCGCCGGAGAGCCAGTCGGCGAAGCGCGCCACGATCGGCCGGTCCAGGCCCAGTCGTTCCGCGCGGGCCGCGATCACGGCCTCGGGCGGGGGCGGTTGGTGGCCGCGCAGTTCGGCGAGCGGGTCGAAGCCGAGCGAGGCCAGGGTGTACGCGATGAAGGTCGCGGCCAGACACAGTGCGGCCCGCCCGACCAGCCGGCGCAGCAGGTAGCGGCTCATTTCTCGAAGCCGGCCTGCGCAAAGTCGTACGAGGCGAGGCCGCGGGCTCCGTAGTTGGCGAGGCCGGAGCGGACGGCGTAGCTTCCCGAGCCCGCGTACAGCGGCAGATGGTGGGCGTGCTTCCAGGCAAGCACATCGATCCGGTTGGCGATGTCCTGACGTTTCCGCAGATCGAGTTCGCCGAGCCCCTGGTCGTAGAGCCGGTCGATCTCCGGGATGTGGATGCGGCCGAAGTTGGAGCCGAAGTCCTTGCCCCGGGGTTCCTGGAAGACGGGTCGGTCGTGGGCGAACGGCGCGGCGGACTTGGTCCACTCGAAGGCGATCAGGTCGAAGTTCCCCGGCAGCAGATAGTCGTCGTAGAACTTCTCCAGGGGTACGGACTCGATGCGCGCGTCCACGCCGACCGCGGCGAGCTGGTCCCGAACGATCCCGGAGACGGTGCGTCCCGTCGGCGTGGACTGAGCGACGAAGCGGAGCCTGAGGGAACGGCCCTCCTTGGCGCGGTGCTTGCCGTGGGGCTTCCAGCCGAGCCGGTCCAGGGCCCTGCGTGCCGCGTCGCGGTCGTGCGGCAGGACATGCGCGTTGTCCCGGTAGCCGGAATCGGTGGGCGGCAGGATGTGGTTGCCGACCGGCTTCGCACCCGGGACGATCTTCCCGAGCAGGGTGTCGGTGATCTCCTGCGGGTCGACGGCCTGGGCGATCGCCCGACGAAGCTCCTCGTCGCGCAGCAGGGCACCGTCGCCGCCGTTGAAGGTCAGCTGCCCGGCGACGCGTTCGGGTGCCTGCCGGATCTCCACACCGTCCATGCTCTGGGCGCGGGTGAACAGATCGAGGTCGGCGCCGATCGGGTACAGGTCGATGCCACCGGACGCCAGCTCGTCGGCGCGCGCGGCCGGGTCGAGGACACGCAGGATCACCCGCTTCAGCGGCGGCCGCTTGCCCCACCACTCCGAATTGCGCTCCAGCGTGATGGTCTTGCCCGTGTTGTCGATCGTGGCGATCCTGAACGGTCCGGCGGTAACGGGGGCCTGCGTGAGCCAGCCTTTGTTGAACTGCTCCGGGCCGCGGGTGAGTTCCTGTGGAACGAGCAGGTTGAACAGCCCCTGCCACTCGGCGAACGGCCGGCGCAGCGTGACCACTGCCTCCTTGTCGGACGCACCGCGCTTGATCGACCTGATGTCCTGGTACCCGACGTTGCTGTATCCCTCGTAGCGGGCGTCCGCGCCGCTGAGAGCGCGCCACTGGCTGCGCAGGTCCTCCCAGGTGATCGCCCGGCCGTTGCTCCAGGTCGCGCGCTCGGCGATCCGATAGGTGATCGTCTGCGGGCTGGTGGAGGCGAGTCGGGCCGAGGTGAAGAAGTTCCGGTTCAGTCGGGGTCTTCCGTCGGCGCCGTCGGTGAAGGCGCTGGGCAGGATGGCGTCGGCGAGCTGCCAGGTCACCACACGAGCGCCGTTGACCTGCACCGGGTTGTAGTTGGTGGGCAGGGCGTCGACGGGGATACGCAGATCGCCGCCGTCACGCAGCGCGGACAGCGGTTTGCTGTTGATGTCCTGCAGGCGCGGCGCGTTTCTGCCCTGGTCACCGGCTCGGCCGCCGTCAGGTGCGGCCGAGCAGCCGGCGACGAGTGCCGCACAGACGACGCCGACGGCGCCGACGATCCGGTGGCGGCCCCCTCGTCCGGCTTCCTTCGATGCCCTGGCCATGGTCGCACGTCCCCCTCCGTGTGAGCGATGGCGCTCCGTGATGCCGCCATGACAGAGGACCATATACGATTATGAAGATCATGTTCATTAAGTGCACGTGAGCCCTGGCTCGGGTACTCCTCTCCGTTGATCACACCGGGCTACTATGCTCACTTCATGCCGGAGGCCGGAAGCAAGGGGCGGACGGCCATTGACGGACTGCTGAGGACATGCTGAGAGAGGTCACCGCGACCCGCTACGTCGCACCCCTGACGTCCGGCGGATCCGTACCCGGAGTCGTCGAGGCCGACGACCTGGGCACCTACGTCGTGAAGTTGTCCAGCTAGTGGCGCCGAGCTGCGGCTATTCGGCTACATCCGTGGCTGACCTGGACAGATGAGCCTTTCAGTGTCTTTCACGGGCGTGCCGTCTTATGCGGACGATCCTCCCCACGCGCTCCCCAGCGGCGCGGATCCTCCCCAGATTCTCCCCAGGAAGGGCGGCTGCCACGTGCAGCGTCGAGCGGCAACCATCGCTGCCGTAGACACACTCAGTTACTGTTGGGCGGAGAGCTTCGTCCACTTTGCTGCGGGCAGTTATCTCGGCAGAGAGAACCCGGTGGCCTGCGGAGACGGGCGTCGCGGGCCTCGGGCTCCTCACGTGTTGATCGATGTTGGCATCGGCCATCTCGACGTTCGTGGTCTCCCGCGGCAAGCCCGACCTCTCATGAGCCGGGTCAACACAGCTCGGCCCGGATCTGGCCGGCGCGGTGCGCGAGATCCGCGACCGGCACGAGCACGTGAAGGCCGTCGGGGAGCCTGAACCTGGTGCAGATCCTCCTGCGTGCGATTCAGAGTGGGCGCCTTCTGCGGATGGGCAGGATGCTCAGGGCCATGACGGTGCCGTCGTCGTGGAACGAGATGGGGCCATTCCATTTCCCGCCTTCATGGGAGTTGCGTTTGGCGCGGAGTTCGTAGGCCGCTTGCCGGTACTCTTCCACACGGCCTTTTTTGATCAGTTCATACAGCCGCGAATCCGTTCCAGAGAATGCCTCGATCCGTGCGCTGCCCATGCGGAAGACGTGGTCCGTGCCGACGAATTTTGTGTCGCCGACCTCGATGTCCGCGTCGTCGACGCTCGATGTCGCGGCGAAGGTGGGCACGTCGTAGTGCTCTCGTCCTTGGCGTGCGGTGAGATACCGGGCTGTGTTTTTTCCTCCGCCCGAGAATGCGGTCAGACCGGCGGCTGCGGTGCGGGCCAGGAGCTGGCCGAACCAGGCGAGGTCGTCCTCGCCCACCTGGAAGCCGTCGACCGTCCGCGCTCGTCTGCCGTCGCGGGCCGGTATGCGAATGGCGTTGGGGTAGGGGATTCCGGACTTGTCCTTGATCTCTTCGTCGGCGTTGCCCGGTGCGTGGGGTATGCGCAGGGGGAGCAGAGCCTCGCCGGGGGATTGCAGGGCATTGACCGCGATGCCGCCCTGTCCCATGAGCTCGGTGGACAGCATCAGACACGGTGTCGTGTTCCACTGGCCGATTTGCATGCCCTCGGTCAGTTCAGCTCCCTTGACCAATTGCTGGATCGTGGTGCTGCGGGTCCGGCCGGTCCGCTTGCTCGGCTTCTGGTGGTTTCCCCGGCAGGCCACGCAGGTGACTTTCGACGGCTCGCCGGGCTTCCATGCCTCGATGAGGTAGTCGGGGCGGGGCCGTGAGGTCTTGTTCCGTTGTGAGACGCTCAGGGGCCAGCCGGCCCGCAGCACCGTGCTCGTGTCGACGACCGAGACGATGTGGTCCGGGTAGCGTTGCTGCACGATGTGCTCTGCGACGGCGAGCCCGAAACCGACGGCCAGCTCTCGGGCCTGCATACCCTTGTACCAGCGCTCGGACGTGCGGCCCGTGTCGGTGAGATCCATGGCTCCGGCGCGATTGCCGTACAGCGCCTCGCAGAACTTCAGGCTCAGCCAGTGTTCCGCGAGCCCGCGCCCCATTCCCTGGCTGGCCAGCATGTAGCCGCGTGCCAGGGCGTGCAGCACCTGCCACGGAGTCAGTTCGATGCACGGGCCGTGCTCGGCTCGCGCGACGGGCCGCAGGTCGGGCTTCCTGCGTACTGCTTCCTGGCCCTTCTCCCGGCGCTTTTTGTCGATGGCCGCCGCCGCGGATTCCACATGCGCGGCCAGTTCTGTCGTCGAGTGGACGTGAACGCTCGTCGATCGGCTGAGTGCGTTCAGGATCTGTCGTGCGGTTCTTGCCATGCATCCCCCCACGGTGTCCATGTGCCCGGACCGGCCGAAACGGTAGATCGGAGCATCGGGGCGCATACAAGTGCGCACGGTCAGTCACGGTGCAGAACCGCCCACAACAGGCCGCGTATGACCAGCCGCGACGCACGGCATGCCGAACGTCCGACGATCGGCAATCGTCAACCGGGCGCAGCCCGAGTGCCCTCGTGTCGGGGGATGTTCGGGATGAGCCGGGCAGTCATGCCCCGCCGATCAGAAGGAGGCGGGCATGGACCCAAACGGGCATCAAGATGGTGCAAGACGGGGCACAGAACAGTCACAGGACCGATCCCTGGCGCAGCCGCACAGTGGGGGACGCCAGGACCACGGCAGTGCGGTCGCGGATCTGGCGGGCGAGTTCGGAGCAGAGTTGGTGCGGGCCATCCGCACGGGGCTGGCCCAGGGCGCGAGCCCCATGAACGGTGCCCGGGGGCCGTCCAAGCTGAGCTGGTATGCCTTCGCGACCGAGTACGCGCGGGCGCACTGGCCCGGCCGTGCGGCGAAGACCCGGGACGAGGTCAGCGAGGCGCTCACCGTGATCACCATGGCGATGTGCTGGGACATGCCGGGCCGGCCGAAGGGGCAGCTGCTGCGCCGTGCGCTGCGGCACTGGGCTTTCGTCGTACCCGGGCCGGAACAGCGGGAGCTGCCCGCGGAGGACCGGCTGGTGCTGCAGTGGGTGGCGAAGGCGTCCCGGCCGCTGGTCGACCTGCACGATCCGATCCTGGCGCGGGACGTGCTGGAGTCGCTGCGCCGCAAGCTCGATGGCGGTGAGGCGGCGGTGGAGACGATGCCTCGTAAGCGCAAGGTGCTGGTGCACGCCCTGCACTACGCCGTGGAGCGGGGGGAGTTGGGCAGTCATCCGTTGGAGAAGATCCGCTGGCGGGCACCCAAGCCAGCCATCGCGGTGGATCCGCGGGTGGTGGCCAACCCGTACCAGGCGCGGGATCTGCTCAGCGCCGTCTCCTATGTGGGTGGCTACCGGCGGGCGCGTGGCCGTCGGCTGGTCGGGTTCTTCGCCGGTATGTACTACGCGGGTCTGCGTCCGGAGGAGGCGGTTGCGGCGGCGCTGCCGGACTGCCGCCTGCCCCGAACCGGCTGGGGGCGGTTGATCGTGCACCGCACCCGTCCGCAGGCGGGCAGACGGTGGACCGACACCGGCGAGTAGCACGACGACCGCGGGCTGAAGAACCGCCCCCCGGGCGACATCAGGGTGGTGCCGCTCCCTCCCTACTTGGTGGCCCTGTGGCGCGAGCACGTCGCCACTTTCGGGACCGCCGACGACGGTCGGCTTTTCTTCAGCGAGAGCGGCCGCGTCGTCGCCTACACCACCTACGACCGCGTCTGGCACGAAGCCCGCGACCTGGCCCTGCCGCCCGCCCTCACGAGCACTCCGCTTGCGAAGCGGCCGTACGATCTGCGGCACTCGGCGCTGTCCACGTGGCTGTGCGCTAGTGCGGACCCCGCTGAGGTCGCCCAGCGGGCCGGCAACAGCGTCGAGGTCCTGCTGAGCCGGTACGCGAAGTGTCTGTATGACCGGCAGTCGATCAACAACGAGCGCATCGAAGGGCTGGCATGCCTTCACGGGCCGTGGGCACGCGAGAGCCGCGCAATGGCCGAGACGGGCCCGTCCCGCGTGGCAGGTCCACTGACACAATGGGGGCGCACCATGCCCGACGTCCCTGATCGCCCGACTCTCGGGCAGGTGCAGGAGGCGCTGAGGGTGCTGACGGACGACTCCGCGGGTGTGGAGCCGTTGCAGTCGGCCGTGGACGTGCTGGCCGAGGCGCCGGTCCTCGTACCGGTGGTCGATCCCGAGGACTACGCGCAGCCGGACCGGGACCCGTGGCCGCTGGTCCTGCCGGTGCTCGAACAGGCCGACGGAGCTCAGGTGGTACCGGTGTTCGCCTCGGAGGAGCGGTTGGGTGCGGCGCTGCCGAACCTCCTGTCCTAGCGGCTGGCGCCGTTGGGTCGGCTCGCCGCCGACTGGCCCGACAGCGAGCTGCAGCTGGCCATCGACGCCGGCCACCCCGACGCGCTGACCCTGACCGCCGAGGGAGTCCGCATCCGGCTCGCCCGTCCCTGACGCTCACCCAACGCGGCCGCAGTTCAGCGGTGGCAGCACGACCAAGGGGGGTGCGCCGCCCGTCCATGGAACCAGCATGCGCGGGAGCCAGCCAGTACCCCAGCTCGATGGGTGGGTGCGGCGCTCATCATGGTGGTCTGTGCCCGGGTGTCCTGCCTATGCGCTGGAGGAGAGGCCGAAGACGAGCGTGGGGTCCGACTCGGCGATCTCGATCAGCCGGTTGTACTTGGCGACGCGTTCGCCGCGGGCCGGTGCGCCGGACTTGAGCTGGCCGCCGCCGGTGCCGACGGCAGTGCGCGATGGCGGTACTTCAAGACCTCGTCCGGAAGCGGCGCCACCGCGGCCTTCTGCACAGCTTCACCCCGTGCGATGTTGTTGGGGCTCTCCGCCGGGCCGACGAGGCCGTCGCCGACGGCACCGCTGTCGGTTTCGATGACGATCCGGTCGAAGAGGATGGCCGCGTCCGACCGGTAGACCACGAGGTCGTGCCAGCCCGGCGCCGGGACGTCGATCGTGAACGTCAGGGGCTCGATCCCCCGCATGACGTTGTCGCCCCAGGCATTGCCGCAGCTCGTCTGTGCGCAGCCCCGGAGGTTGGCCGAGGCCGGGACCTGGTCGTCGATCCCGATCGCGGTCCGTGAGCTCCGGATCGTGCCGTCGTCCTCTCTTCCCTCGTTCAGGGTCGGCACTCGGTAGAAGGTTCCGGTGAACCGACCGCTCGACGTGAAGTGCACCCGGTACTTCAGGTGCGCGGTGGTCGTGAAGTCCGCGTCGACCCTCGGCGCGGTCTCCGGGAACGCCTTCATGGCGTCACCGCGCTGAGCCATGCCCTCGACCGGGCGCCACCTCGCCCCGTCGGCGCCGGCCACGTTCTCGGCGAAGTGCTCGGCCTCGACAGTGACGTAGCCGTTTGCCTCGATGTGCCCGGGCGTACAGCGCTTGGACGGGGACGGCCGACACCCTTCAGGCCGGCCGCGGAAGCCCACAGTGGCCCTTTCCGCGTCCACCGTGAACGTCGCGACCGGAGCGCCGGTCTTCTCGCCGTCGCCGGCGTTGTAGACCCGGATCGTCCCAGTCGCGCTCGCATCGAGCCGCGCGAAATCGACCGTCACGGTGACACGTTGCTCGGAAGCGGTCCTGCCCGAGACCTTCGAGAGGGTGATCCACGGGGCGTCCGCCTCGGCGACCCACTCCTCGGCGACGTCGTTCTTGGAGAACACGTCGAAGAAACGCTTGTCCTTCGGTGACGCCGAGTTGAACCGCAGCGTGCCGCTGCCCGGCACCTTCTGGCCCTCCGCGTTGGCGCCCACCCCGTCGGACGGTGACGCGACGGTGGCGTACCGGTCGTCGGTGAGCATCACCACGCCCTCGTTGACGCCGCCGTAGTAGGTGATCGGATGGCTGTGACCGATCGCCTCCTTCCACTTGCCGCCGCTGAGCGTGTCCCAGTGGGCTTCGTCGGACCGGATGCGGTCGCGCGCGTTCTTCGACAGCAGCGCGTAGATCCTCGCGCTGCCGTAGCGGCCCTGCTCGGCGTACAGCTGGTTCTTCCAGTAGTAACCGATCTGCTCGGCCATGTTCCGGTACGAGCGAACCCGGTGGACGACCTGCTGGTAGAACGCGGATCGGTGGCGTTTGGGCAGTTTGTCCGAGACGCCTTCGACTCGGTCCACCAGTTCGTTCGCCTCGTTGATGTAGCGCTGGAGCTCGTCTCCGTCCGACGTCGCGCTGAAGGGGAACGAGCGACTGCCGGGGAAGCCCGCCGAGTGGACGCCGGAGGGGTTCTGCGTGCCCCAGAACTCGGCACGTTTGGTGCTTTCGAGCGTCGAGAACCTGTCGAGCGCGTCGGCGACCACGGCCGCCCTGCGCCCGGTGAGCCCGAAGTCCCGCTTCACCTGTTCGACGAGGAACTTGCTCTCGATGTTCGTGTCGTCATACCCGTCGACGTCCCAGGCGAGCTTCGCGAACAGTTCGGTCTTCATCTCGCCGGGCTTGATGTCGCCGACATTGAGGATCCAGTACCGTCCCGCGTCGGTGTTCCACGCTCGGTGGAGCTGCTCGACCATGAGCGACATCGGCATCGAGTTGAGCCAGAGGTAGCTCTTCGGGCTGCCCCAGTAAGAGCTGTGGTAGTAGATCCCGTTACCGCCCGATCTGGCCGCTTCGGACTTCGTCGGCACCTGGCGCAGGTAGCCCTGGTTGTCCTCCGCCCACATCAGCGTCACGTCTTCGGGGATGTAGGCCTTCAACCCGTTGTTGTAGAGATCGGCCATCTCCTTGTACGGGATGAACACCTGCGGCACGGCGTCAACGCTGCCGTAGACCTCCTCGATCAGTTTGCGCTGCTCGGTGATGGCGTCGCCGACCATCTCCACCCTGTCGGCGAATCCGTACGGATTGCCGGGGGTGAACGCGGGCGCGCCGTCGTGCACGCCGCGCATGCCCAGCGCGAGGATGCTCTCGAAGTCGGCGTTGGCGACCAGGCGCTCGCGCCAGTACGCGATGATCGCGGGCTTGTTGATCGAGTAGTCGAAGGCCGACCGGTAATCCGAGCCCTTGATGTCGAGCGCCTCCTTGTTGCGCTCGTAGAACGGTCGCCACTCCTCGACGTTGCTGCGCAGCATCAGCTCGGCGTGCGAGGACGACATGACCACGCCGTACGCGGCCGCCTCGCGCGCGTTGACCGGCGTGCCGGCGTCGAACATCCCCGTGTCGGTGGCCGCGTTGAACGACGTCGTGCCCTCGTGCATCGCGGGCCACAGCGTGTTCAGCCTGAGGCGGAGCATCATCTCGTAGACGTGTCTGTAGTAGTTGACCTCGGGCGTCCCCCTGTCGGTGGGGAACTTTTCCTTCGCCCAGTCGATGGTGCGTTCCTCGTCGTTGATGAAGATTCCCCGGTACTTCACGTCGGGGCCGTCGTCGACCTGCGGGGAGTCGTCGACGACGATGCGGTCCCGCTGCCCGACCGGGACGTCGCTGTACCAGTACCACGGGGACACGCCGATGTCCTCGGAGACCGAGTAGATACCGTAGATCGTCCCGCGGGCGTCGCTTCCCGCGATCACGAGAGCGCGGTCGACCCCGGCGACGGGGTCGTCCACCTTCTTGATCGCGTACCCCTCCCACTCCCCGGTGATCCGGGCGGCCTCGTCGAACTTGCCGGCGCCGATGATCCCGTCGATCAGTTCGCTCTGACCGATCACGCCGATAATGATCGCGGTCTTCACGCCGTCCGCCTCGGTCAGCAGAGCGGGGACCTTGCTCTGGTCGGCGTTCGCCAGGCGTGCCTTCTTGGCCGCCTCGTCGTCGACGAAGCGCCGCTGCACCTCGCCGGCGTCGATCGCGCCGGTCACCATCGCGACGTCCTGGCGCAGATCCTGAACCGCGCGGTGCACCTGTCTGTAGTCGCGATCGTCGTGATCCCCGCCGTAGGACGGGTCGATCAGGACGGGAGTGGTGGCGGCACCGTCGTAGATGGTGAAGTCGGTCTCGGCTGCTTGCGCCGGGATCGGCCCTACGGCCGCCAGCAGGGCGGCGAGCAAAGCGCCGGCCGTCAGAGCCGCGAGGAAACTCTTCCTCGCAAGTCCAGCCATGTTTGGCATGCGCCTGACACCTCTCGCGTAAGTGATGCCCAGAGTCTGAAGCTTGGTGCCCCTGTCCGCCCGTTCATGCCAACCGCGTGACCGCGATCATGTCTACGCAGCCCCAGCGCTCACGTCAAGAGATGGCGCAGCCTTCCTCTCCTCCCGGGTCGGCGATGAAGGTGTCCTCGGTCTCGCCGGAGCGGTGGGAGACCATCTGGGCGTAGCCGGCCTCGCGGCAGATGCGCATGCGTCCAGGGTCTCGGTGACGGTGCCGATCTGGTTGACCTTGATCAGGGCAACATTTGTCGGCGGTTTCCGGCAGCACTTAGCGATCACTCGGGTCGGAAATGTCGATGAGAAGTGGCTCTGGCTCAACTTGTGTGGTGCAGTGACTTACCGTGATGGCGGAGCTTCTGGTAATCGAACGTGAAGTTGCCTGAAAACAGCGGGACTTGATGCCCTTCAGGGTGAAGGTGCGGGGCCGTGAACGAGGTTCCGCCCTGCTTGCCGGAGATGCTGTTCATGTCGCTCGCCGAGGTGGTGGTGACGTCGGTCGATACGAGTGGCGAGGTGATACGGGTTGAGGCTCGCAGTGCGGCCGACGGTGCCGGGTGTCCCGGCTGTGGTTCCTGGTCGCGCCGTGTTCACGGCTCTTACGGCGGTTTCCCGGTGATCTGCCGGTGGTCGGTAGGCCCGTTCGCCACCGTCCTCCACGAGTTCGTGCTCACCAGGCAGTGCCCCGGGATGACCAAGGTGCTGGGCATCGTGGCCGCCTCACTCGCGCTGTCGTTCGGCATCGGCATGCTCAGCGGCGGGCAGCAGCACTTCGAGGACTTTCCCGCACGTGCCGCGATGCTGATCCCCTTCGGGCTGGCCCTGTCCGAGCACGCCCGCCGGGCCGACGATGCTGCGCCACCGCGCCGGCCCGCCGCCGCCCAGCTCGGTGGCCATCCCGTCGGCGATACCGCGCAGACCGACGAAGGCGAGGGCGGCGGTCACCAGGCCGAGGTCGATTCCGCAAGCTGGCCCGCCTTCCCGCACGGCAGTCCGGTGCCCGGCACCGCGTGTGCCGGGCACACTGTCACCTGTGCGGATGCCGTTGGGGCCCTGCTGGTAGCCCTCACAGTGCGGACTCCCACGTCGTCGCGGATCCGGCCGCATCCTTCGCGAGGCGACGTGCGGAACACTG
Organism: Streptomyces azureus; assembly: GCF_001270025.1. NCBI lineage: Bacteria > Bacillati > Actinomycetota > Actinomycetes > Kitasatosporales > Streptomycetaceae > Streptomyces > Streptomyces azureus. The sequence goes on from NZ_DF968210.1 coordinate 49,155, forward strand.
GCCCTGGCGCGTTTTCGCTAGCGGCTGCCGTCAGGCCGATATAGCGTTGTGATCAGCAGTCGTGGTTCCGAAGTCCCGTTCGCCCGTGATCGCCATCACGGGCGTTCTTGCGTTTCAGCGCCTCTCCGGACCAAGGCGATCACCTCCCGGGCGCGCAGGGTGCGGGCCCGGTTTCCCTCGAAGGAGACGGTCATGGCCAAGGGCACTGTCAAGTGGTTCAACAGCGAGAAGGGCTTCGGCTTCATCGAGCAGGAGGGCGGTGGCCCCGACGTCTTCGCCCACTACTCCAACATCGCCGCCCAGGGCTACCGCGAGCTGCAGGAGGGCCAGAAGGTCGAGTTCGACGTCACCCAGGGCCAGAAGGGCCCGCAGGCGGAGAACATTCGCCCCGCCTGATCGCGCCGTCCTGATGATGCCCGGCGTCCCGGCTGCGGAACGCCGGGCATCAGCCGAGGCTCACCCACAGGCTGTGAATGATGCGCGGATTGCGCGCAAGTAGCGTGGTGTGCCCCGTCGCCGAGACCACGCGCCCCTGGCCGCGGCCGACGAAGTCGCCTGCCGCACCCAGCGTTCCCTGCGCGCCGCCGAACTGGCCGTCGGGCGCCCCCGCTCTCAGGCCGAGCGCGCCGAGCGGGCTCATGATGTCTATGCGCCAGAAAACCGCCTGGTCGCCAGCACCCTGGACAGCTGCTGGCAGACGCGCCTGGCCGAGGCCGAGCAGGCTCTGCGACGGGACCGTGGTGGCACAGGTCCTTGAGAGGAACGGGCGTGGCATGTCCTGACGGCAGACAGTCGCGACGCTGTGTGGGTTGAAGGACCGGGATGAGCTCAGCCAGCGAGAATCCGACAAAATAAACACCGCTTCTCGGGTACACAACGGGCGCCGGGCAGAGGCGGTGTTCCGAAGACCCAGGACAACCAGGAGCGGAGAGCGCGCCTTCACATCATTCCGCACTTGGGCCAACTCGCCCTCAGGAACATCGCGGCGGCGGATCTGCGCGCGTACATAGCCAAGTTGGAGTCAACCGTCTCCTCGGTCGACTACCAGCGCGGCATCCTGTCGGAGCTCTCCTCCATTCTGGAGGCGGCCGTCGATGACAAGCGGCTTGCCCGGAACCCCATGCGCGCGAAGTCCGTGCGGTGGCCCAAGGCGCCACAGGAGCGACGCGAGGCTTGGCCGTTGGAGAGGGCGCTCCGAGTCCGCGACGTCATCAACCCGCGCAACCGGATAACCGTCGTCCTCGGTCTGGGGTGCGGGCTCCGTCAGGGCGAGGTGTTCGGATTGAGCCCGGAGGACATCGACTACGCGAGAGGCGTGCTCCATGTCCGCCGCCAAGTCCAAGCGATCAAGGGGAGGCTGTACTTCACCCTGCCGAAGGGAAAGAAGACCCGTGTCGTCGACATGCCCTCCTCGGTGGCCGAGGAGCTCAAGCGTCATGTCGAGGCGTTTCCGCCGGTGAAGGTGGAGCTCCCGTGGGGGAAGCCGGAGGCGGAGGGGCAGCGGAGGAAGTTCTCCCTGCTGCTCACCACACGATTCGGCAACGCCATTGCGGTGAACACGTGGAACACCTACACCTGGAAGCCCGCGTTGGCCAAGGCCGGCGTCATCCCGCCGCGTGTCAAGGGAGCGAAGGACTGGCAGTGGGAGGCTGCGCCGAAGGATGGCTTCCATGTGCTGCGGCACACCTATGCATCGATCATGCTGGAGGCGGGAGAGTCCGTGGTGACCGTGGCGCGGTGGCTCGGGCACTCCTCGCCGGCGATCACCCTCGGTTACTATGCTCACTTCATGCCGGAGGCTGGCAGCAAGGGGCGGACGGCCATTGACCGACTGTTGGAGAGGCAGGGAGATTTGCATGCCAGTCGAAACTCCCCAGATTCTCCCCAGGGCTGATGACGCGCAATTCCCGCTGCCGGGCACCTCCGAGGTCGACCGTGGATTGCAAGGTCAATGAAGTGGGTGGCCTGAGAAAATGCTAAGAGAGGTCACCGCAACCCGCTACATCACACCCCTGCGGTCCGGCGGCTCCGTCCCCGGGATCGTCGAGGCCGACGACCTCGGCACCTACGTCGTGAAGTTCACCGGCTCCGCGCAGGGCCGCAAGGCGCTGGTCGCCGAGGTGATCGTGGGGGAGCTGGCCCGCGCCCTCGGGCTGCGCTTCCCCGAGCTGGTGCTGGTGCACTTCGACCCGGTGATCGCGCAGGACGAGCCGCACCAGGAGGTGCGGGGCCTGCACGCGGCCAGCGCGGGTGTGAACCTCGGCATGGACTACCTGCCGGGCGCCCGGGACTTCACGCCGGAGATCGCGCGGGTCTTCCCCGTCGATCCCCTGGAGGCGGGGAGGATCGTCTGGCTCGACGCCCTGACCGTGAACGTCGACCGCACGGTCCACAGCTCCAACCTGATGGTCTGGCCCACCCTGGGCGTCGCGCCCCCGCGCCTGTGGCTGATCGACCACGGTGCCGCGCTGGTCTTCCACCACCGCTGGGACGGCACCGACCCCGCCAAGGTGTACGACTTCCGGCACCACGCCCTCGGCCACTACGGGCCCGACGTCCGGGCCGCCGACGCCGAGCTCGCTCCCAGGGTGACCGAGGAGCTGCTGCGCCGGATCCTCGCGGAGGTTCCGGACGCCTGGCTCGCGGACGAGCCGGGCTTCGCCACCGCGCAGGAGGCACGCGAGGCGTACGTGTCGTACCTCCACGCGCGCGTGCGGGACTCCGGAGCCTGGCTGCCCACCGACTTCCCAGGCCGGGAGGAGCTCGCCGCCGAGGAAGCCCGCCGGGCGGCGCGCGGCCGGCAAGGACGCCCCGCATGGCTCCGGCAGGTCCCCGACCTGCACGGCAAGCCCGCGGCCGAACAGGATTGGTCGGTGCACCTCGGATGAGTGGCCGTGTCGAGATCGAGTACTGCACTCAGTGCCGCTGGCTGCCCCGCGCGGCCTGGCTGGCGCAGGAGCTGCTCACGACGTTCGAGACCGAGCTGACGGAACTGGCGCTGAAGCCCGGCAAGGGCGGGGTCTTCGTCGTCCGCGTCGGCGACGAGGTCGTCTGGGACCGGCGCGAGCAGGGCTTCCCCGAGCCGACGGCCGTGAAGCGGGCCGTACGCGACCGAGTGGCCCCGGGGAAGCCCCTGGGCCACTCGGACAAGCCGTCCGCCGAGCCGTCCGCGGACTGAGTCAGCCCTTGAGCTGCTCGTACGCCGGGAGCGTCAGGAAGTCGGCGTAGTCCTCGTCGAGGGAGACCGTCAGCAGCAGGTCGTGCGCCTGCTGCCAGTTGCCGGCCGCGAAGGCCTCCTCGCCGGTCTCGGCCTTGATGTTCGCCAGCTCCTCGGCGGCGACCTTGCGGGCCAGGTCGGCGGTGACCTGCTCGCCGTTGTCGAGGACGACGCCCGCGTTGATCCACTGCCAGATCTGGGAACGGGAGATCTCGGCGGTGGCGGCGTCCTCCATCAGGTTGAAGATGGCGACCGCGCCGAGTCCGCGCAGCCAGGCCTCGATGTAACGGATGCCGACCTGCACGGCGTTCACCAGACCCGCGTACGTCGGCTTGGCCTCCAGCGAGTCGATCGCGATCAGGTCGGCCGCCTCGACGGCGACGTCCTCGCGCAGGCGGTCCTTCTGGTTGGGCTTGTCGCCGAGAACCTTGTCGAAGGACTCCATGGCGATCGGCACCAGGTCGGGGTGGGCGACCCAGGAGCCGTCGAAACCGTCGTTCGCCTCGCGGTCCTTGTCGGCGCGGACCTTCTCGAAGGCGACCTTGTTGACCTCCGCGTCCCGGCGGGAGGGGATGAACGCCGCCATGCCGCCGATCGCGTGCGCACCGCGCTTGTGGCAGGTACGCACGAGGAGTTCGGTGTAGGCGCGCATGAACGGGGCCGTCATCGTCACCGCGTTGCGGTCCGGCAGGACGAACTTGGCGCCGCCGTCCCGGAAGTTCTTGACGATGGAGAACAGGTAGTCCCAGCGGCCCGCGTTCAGCCCGGAGGCGTGGTCGCGCAGCTCGTAGAGGATCTCCTCCATCTCGTACGCGGCCGTGATCGTCTCGATCAGGACCGTGGCGCGGACGGTGCCCTGCGGGATGCCGACGTAGTCCTGCGCGAAGACGAAGACCTCGTTCCAGAGGCGGGCCTCCAGGTGCGACTCCGTCTTGGGCAGGTAGAAGTACGGGCCCTTGCCCAGGCCCAGCAGGCGCTTGGCGTTGTGGAAGAAGTACAGGCCGAAGTCGACGAGCGCGCCGGGCACCGGGGTGCCGTCCGCGTCGACGAGGTGCCGCTCGTTCAGGTGCCAGCCGCGCGGGCGCATGACGACCGTGGCGAGTTCCTCGTTCGCCTTCAGGGCGTACGACTTGCCCGACTTCTGGTCCGTGAAGTCGATGTTCCGCGTGTAGGCGTCGATCAGGTTGAGCTGGCCGAGGACCACGTTCTCCCAGGTCGGCGCGGAGGCGTCCTCGAAGTCCGCGAGCCACACCTTCGCGCCCGAGTTGAGGGCGTTGATGGTCATCTTGCGGTCGGTGGGGCCGGTGATCTCGACCCGCCGGTCGTTCAGGGCGTCGGGGGCCGGGGCGACCTTCCAGGAGTCGTCGGCGCGGATCGCGGCGGTCTCGGGGAGGAAGTCGAGGGAGGAGGTGCGGGCGATCTCGGCGCGGCGCTCGGCGCGGCGGGCGAGGAGTTCGTCACGGCGGGGCGTGAACCGACGGTGCAGCTCCGCCACGAAGGCGAGCGCCGCTTCGGTGAGGACCTCCTCCTGCCGGGGCAGGGGCTCGGCGTCGACGATGGCCAGCGGGGACGGCGCTGGTGCGGACATGAACGGTCACTTCCTTCAGCGAGCTACGAAGACGAACCGGCGGTTCGGCACCGGGTGCCAGTCTTCCCGGATACGGCGTTCGGCGCCCGCGGAGCCCTCGGGCGCTTCTGGACAGTGGATACTAGTTTCCTCATGGTGGAAGTTCAATCGTCTGTTGATGTCGAGAGTCTCTGGGTCGAGGCAAGGTGGCGCTCCGTGCCACGCCGTTCACTCAAGGTGGGCCAGATCGGCCTCCGTGTCGATGTCGAAGGGCCGGGCCACGTCCCCGCACTCGACGAGCGTGATCCCCGGCTCGTGCTCCTTCAGATAGGCGCGTGCCCCCCGGTCCCCGGTCGCAGTCGCGGCGATGCCCGCCCAATGAGCCGCACCGAACAGGACCGGATGGCCGCGCACTCCGTCGTACGCGGCCGACACCAGTGACTCCTCGTCCTCGTACGCCCCGAGGACCCGGGCCACCGCCTCAGGGCCGATACCGGGCTGGTCGACGAGCGAGACCAGGGCGGCCGCCGCGTCCGTACCGGCGAGCGAGTCCAGCCCGGCCCGCAGGGACGTCCCCATGCCCTGTTCCCAGCCGGGGTTCGCGACCAGGACGCATCCCGGCAGCGCGGCTCGTGCCCGGACCTCGTCCGCCCGGGCGCCCAGCACCACATGGACCCGCTCGCAGCCGCCTTCGCGCAACACCCGCACCGCGTGCTCCACGAGCGGCCGTCCCCGGTGGGTGAGCAGTGCCTTGGGGCGCCCGCCGAGCCGCCGCCCGCCTCCGGCGGCGAGCAGTACCCCCGCAACCGCACGCGCCCTGTTCGTCGTCCTACGTGTCGTCATGGATCCTGCATACCGCACGACATGCCGCACGACCTCAGGCCGAGAAGTTACGCAGCGGAGCAAGTCGATGACGCAATGGACTGGCGCCTGGTGGCCCGCGTCGTTTACTGTCGCCCGCACCGACCGGCCGGGCGGCCGGTCGGCGCCCGGTGTGGGGGACTTCGCGTCGGAAGGGCACGCGCACGACGGAGTGCGAGGGGGAGGACTGTGTTGCGGAGCGTTGAGCAGAGGCGGCAGGGGCCTGTGACCGGCGGCGACGAGGATCCGCGCGTGACGGAGCTGCGCTCCGCCGTCGCCCGGCTGCGCCGTCGGCTCGCCGCCCATCCCGGCGAGTTCGCCGACCGGGCCATCGCCGAGGAGGAACTGGCCGCCCTGGACGCCATGGCGGCCGACGGCACCCCCGAGATCTCACGGCTGCACCGCTCCCTCCTGCTGATCGCGGGCGCGATCGGCTCGGTGAGCGCACTCGCCCCGGAACTGGCGGAGG
>NZ_DF968211.1:0-34728 GCF_001270025.1 Streptomyces azureus
CTCGGTGCTTTCCAGGTTTCCGCTTCCGCGTTTCCCTTTCCGGCGGTTCCGACTTTATCAGAGGTTTCTGAGTCGGATTTCCATCCCTCACCGGAGCATGGTTCCCGGCGCTGGAGTTGGCCGGGTGCCCCTTCGGGAGGAGTTGCAAACCTACTGGAGCGGGGCTCCTCGATGCAAATCGAGGAGCCCCGCTCCCAGTTGGCGCCTGGTCAGGCCCGACGGACCGTCAGACCTCCACGACCACAGGCAGGATCATCGGCCGGCGCCGGTAGGTGTCCGAGACCCACTTGCCCAGCGTGCGGCGGATGAGCTGCTGGAGCTGGTGGGGTTCGACCACTCCGTCCTGGGCGGAGCGCTCGAGTACCTCCGTGACCCTCGGGATCACGTCGCCGAAGGCGGAGTCCTCGATGCCGGAGCCGCGGGCCTGGATGTGCGGGCCGCCGGTGATCTTCCCGGTGGACGAGTCCATGACCACGAAGACCGAGATGATGCCCTCGTCGCCGAGGATCTTGCGGTCCTTGAGGGCCGGCTCTCCCACGTCGCCGACCGAGAGCCCGTCGACGTAGACGTAACCCGCCTGGACCTTCCCGGAGATCTTGGCCTTGCCCTCGACGAGGTCGACGGCGACGCCGTCCTCGGCGATGACGATGCGGTCGTGCGGGACGCCGGTCAGGGCGCCCAGCTCGGCGTTGGCGCGCAGGTGGCGCCATTCGCCGTGCACCGGCATCAGGTTCTTCGGGCGGCAGATGTTGTAGAAGTACAGCAGCTCGCCCGCGGACGCGTGGCCGGAGACGTGGACCTTGGCGTTGCCCTTGTGGATGACGTTGGCGCCCCAGCGGGTCAGGCCGTTGATCACGCGGTAGACCGCGTTCTCGTTGCCGGGGATCAGGGACGACGCCAGGATCACCGTGTCGCCCTGGACGATGCGGATCTGGTGGTCCCTGTTGGCCATCCTCGAGAGGGCCGCCATGGGTTCGCCCTGGGAGCCCGTACAGACGAGGACCACCTCGCTGTCCGGGAGGTCGTCGAGCGTCTTGACGTCCACGACCAGGCCCGGGGGGACCTTCAGGTAGCCCAGGTCTCGCGCGATGCCCATGTTGCGGACCATCGAGCGCCCGACGAAGGCGACACGGCGACCGTACTCGTGCGCCGCGTCCAGGATCTGCTGGATCCGGTGGACGTGGCTGGCGAAGCTCGCGACGATGATGCGCTTGCGGGCGCCGGCGAAGACCTGCCGCAGGACGTTGGAGATCTCCCGCTCGGGCGGGACGAAGCCCGGGACCTCGGCGTTCGTCGAGTCCGAGAGCAGGAGGTCGATGCCCTCCTCGCTCAGGCGTGCGAAGGCGTGGAGGTCCGTGAGGCGGCTGTCCAGCGGGAGCTGGTCCATCTTGAAGTCGCCGGTGTGGACGACCATGCCCGCGGGGGTGCGGATGGCGACGGCCAGCGCGTCCGGGATGGAGTGGTTGACCGCGACGAACTCGCAGTCGAAGGGGCCGATGCGCTCTCGGTGCCCTTCCACCACCTCGAGGGTGTACGGGCGGATGCGGTGCTCCTGGAGCTTGGCCTCGATCAGGGCGAGGGTCAGCTTGGAGCCGATCAGCGGGATGTCCGGCTTCTCGCGCAGGAGGTAGGGGACGCCGCCGATGTGGTCCTCGTGGCCGTGTGTGAGGACGATGCCCTCGATGTCGTCGAGGCGGTCCCTGATGGACGAGAAGTCCGGCAGGATCAGGTCGATTCCGGGCTGCTCCTCCTCGGGGAAGAGCACTCCGCAGTCGACGATCAGCAGGCGGCCGCCGTACTCGAAGACCGTCATGTTCCGGCCGATTTCGCCGAGGCCGCCGAGCGGGGTGACCCGCAGGCCGCCTTCGGGGAGCGGCGGGGGCGGGCTGAGTTCGGGATGCGGATGACTCAAAAGACTCTCCTCACCACGCGCGCCACGTACCGGTAGGGCACGTGGCGCGCATGACGTTCGTGCAGAAGCAGTTGTCGTATGGAGTGGTGCGGGCACCGGTGGCCCGCTATTCAGTTGTGAAGCAGGTGCGCGGGGGTCCGCGCGAAGTCTGATGTCAGAGCTGTACCCCGCCGGCGGCAAGATCGATCTTGAGTTGCTCGATCTCCTCGGGCGCGCATTCGACCATGGGGGCGCGCAGGGGCCCGGCGGGCAGGCCCTTCAGCGCGAGCGCCGCCTTGGTGGTCATCACGCCCTGGGTGCGGAACATGCCCGTGTAGACCGAGAGCAGCTTCTGGTGGATCTCGGTGGCCTTCTGGACGTCACCCGAGGTGTACGCCTCGACCAGGGCGCGCAGCTCAGGGGTGACCACGTGGCCGACGACCGAGACGAAGCCGACGGCGCCCACGGAGAGCAGGGGCAGGTTCAGCATGTCGTCGCCGGAGTACCAGGCGAGGCCGGAGCGGGCAATGGCCCAGCTCGCCCGGCCCAGGTCGCCCTTGGCGTCCTTGTTGGCGACGATCCGGGGGTGCTCGGCGAGGCGGACGAGCGTCTCCGTGTTGATCGGGACGCCGCTGCGGCCGGGGATGTCGTAGAGCATGACCGGCAACTCGGTGGCGTCTGCGACGGCCGTGAAGTGCCGGTAGAGGCCCTCTTGCGGGGGCTTGTTGTAGTACGGGGTCACAAGGAGCAGGCCGTGTGCGCCGGTGCGCTCCGCCGCGCGGGCGAGTTCGATGCTGTGGTGCGTGTTGTTGGTGCCGACTCCGGCCACGACGTGGGCGCGGTCGCCGACGGCCTCGAGGACCGCCCGTACGAGATCCGCTTTCTCCGCATCGCTGGTGGTCGGCGACTCGCCCGTGGTGCCGTTGATGACCAGGCCGTCGTTGCCTGCGTCCACCAGGTGGGTGGCGAGCCGCTGCGCGCCGTCGAGGTCGAGTGCGCCGTCCGCCTTGAAGGGCGTGACCATGGCGGTGAGGACCCGCCCGAAGGGGGTCTGCGGAGTCGAGGTCGGAGCCATGGGTTACACGCTACTCGTTGCTCAGGACCGGGTCTGCCCTAGGGGGAGGCGACAAGTCGTGACAAAGATGGAGCCCGGCACTGCCTGCTCGGGGGTTCAAGCAGTGCCGGACCCGTTTGATCAGGCTAGATGAACTTCCCGAAATGCCGCAATACGGACACTTCGTGCGACTGAACCGTACATCTGTGCCTGATCGGGGAACGGGGGCGCGTCACGGCGCCACGCGCCCGTTCGCGTTGAAGGCGGCGTAGGTGAGCGGCATGAGCCTGGCCCACTCGGCCTCCATCTTCTCGCCGACCATCTCGATCTCGCGTTGCGGAAAGGACGGGACCTTGGCCAGCTCGTGCTGGGTGCGCAGGCCGAGGAAGTGCATCAGCGAGCGGGCGTTGCAGGTGGCGTACATCGAGGAGTACAGGCCGACCGGCAGGACGGCGCGGGCGACCTCGCGGGCGACGCCGGCGGCGAGCATCTCCTGGTAGGCCTCGTAGGCCTGCCGGTAGGAGTCCTCCATCACGCGGCCGACCAGCTCCTGCTGGGCCTGGGTGCCCTCGACGAAGACGTACTTGCCGGGGCGGCCCTCCTGGACGAGCTTGCGGGACTCGTCGGGGACGTAGAAGACCGGCTGGAGCTCCCGGTAGCGGCCGCTTTCCTCGTTGTACGACCAGCCGACGCGGTGCCGCATGAACTCGCGGAAGACGAAGATCGGAGCGCTGATCAGGAAGGTCATCGAGTTGTGCTCGAAGGGGCTGCCGTGCCGGTCCCGCATCAGGTAGTTGATCAGGCCCTTGGAGCGCTCGGGGTCCTTGTTCAGCTCGTCCAGGGACTGCTCGCCGAGGGTCGAGACGCGAGCGGCGAACAGGACGTCCGCGTCGGACGCGGTGTGCTTGACCAGCTCGACGGTCACATCGCTGCGGTAGCTGGGCTTGGGGTCGTCGGCGGGGGTGTCGGTCACGGTTGGCAGGGCCTTCCCATCTCGTCGTGTGGCGACGCCACTCTACGGCCCGACGAAATCAGCGCGATCGGTGGCGTGCCGCAATGAAGTTGGTGAAACAGGGCACCTCTGAGGGAGTTCGTTCGTCTCTACAGACGAAAGTGATCCGTTCCACCCCTTGAAGGGAGACGCACCCCTGATGTTCGGTCGGCGTGAACCCGTACCGTTTGCCTTCGTTGCCGAGGCCGACAGGTTCCGCAGTAATGTCACTCCCCCGCCGCGTGAGCGGCTGTCCGTCGGCCAGATGGCCGGGCGATGGCTGCTGGGTCTGACGATCGTGGCGGGGCTCGTGGGCTCCCTGGTCGTCGGGACGCCCGCGCTGTCGGTCGACCACCCGGGCTCGCAGCCGCAGCAGTCACAGGCGTCGCAGAAGAACTGAGCCGCCACAGGCCGGCGGTGACTCCATCCGGCCCCCCGCCAGTGGTGACCGGGCACACAGATCGGTAGCCTCACCGGGCACAGCCCACGCATGGATCGAGTGAGGACCAGCCGTGCCCCTGCCCTTCCTGACGGCCGACCGCGTTTTCGAGGCAGCGGACGACGTTCCGCTGCCGTACGACGACCGTGACCGCTGGCGGCGGCCGTACCGGCCCGGGCCCTGGCGGGTGGGGGCGGCGGCGCTGGCGCTGCTGCTCGCCTCGTTCGTGCTGTTCGCGGGGGTCATCATCGCGGTGACGGCCGAACTGACCTCGGCCGGTGTGGTCTTCGGGCTCGCGCTGCTCGTCATCGCCGGGGCGCTTCGGCTCCTCCGCGCGGGTGTGTGGGTGAGCGCGCGCGGGCTACGGCACGTGGGCTTCGTCTCGACACGTACGGCGTCCTGGGACCAGGTCACCGCCGTGCGCACGGTGCAGCAGCCGGTGCGCTGGTTGGGGCTGCCCCGGACGGTGCAGGGGCAGGCGCTGCTGCTCGTCCGGCAGGAACAGTCGCCCGACGGTGGGACGGCACTGCTGACCACGCACAACGCGGACTTCCTGGGCCGGGCGGAGGCCTTCGACCGGGCGGCCGACTCGGTCGAGGCCTGGGCGGACGAGTACCGCCCGCACTGACGCTCTCGGTAATCCCGGTTTCTCATGCCGGAGGGGCCGGACCGTTCGCGGTCCGGCCCCTCCGGCATGAGTGGGGTGCGGTTCAGGCCGTCTCGGGCTGCTTGCCGTCGTGCAGGGCGATCGCGCGTTGCATCGCCTTGCGGGCGCGCGGGGTGTCGCGGGCGTCGTGGTAGGCGACGGCGAGGCGGAACCAGGTGCGCCAGTCGTCGGGGGCGGCTTCCGTCTCGGCCTTTCGCCTGGTGAAGACCTCGTCGGCCGAGTCCCGGTCGATCCGCCCGCTGGGGGTGCGCCTCAGTTCGTCGACGGGCAGGCCGCCCTCGGCGTCGAGTTCGGCGGCGAGGGCGTTGGCCCTGCGGACGAACTGGGTGTTCTTCCACAGGAACCACAGGCCGATGACCGGCAGGATCAGCACCGCGACACCGAAGGTGACGGTGAGGGGCGTGCCGGTCTCGATGAGCAGGACGCCGCGGCTGCCGACCAGGACGAAGTAGACGACCAGGACGGCGGCCGTGAGGGCGTAGGTGAGCTTCGCGCGCATGACGGTCAGGGGCTCAGCTCAGGTCCAGGAAGTGTTCCAGGCCGAAGGTCAGGCCCGGGACGCTTCCCACCCGGCGGGCGCCGAGCAGGATGCCCGGCATGAAGCTGCTGTGATGCAGCGAGTCGTGCCGGACCGTCAGGGTCTCGCCCTCGGCGCCGAGCAGGACCTCCTGGTGGGCGAGCAGGCCGCGCAGCCGGACGGCGTGGACCGGGACGCCGTCGACGTCGGCGCCGCGGGCACCGTCCAGGGCGGTGGCCGTGGCGTCCGGGGCCGGGGCGGAGCCGGCGTTGCGGCGGGCCTCGGCGATGAGCTGGGCGGTGCGCGTGGCGGTGCCGGAGGGGGCGTCCACCTTGTTCGGGTGGTGCAGCTCGACGACCTCGACGGACTCGAAGTACGGGGCGGCGATCTGCGCGAACTTCATGGTCAGGACGGCCCCGATGGAGAAGTTGGGCGCGATGAGCACGCCGGTCTCCGGGGACTGCTCCAGCCAGCCCTTCAGCTGCGCGAGGCGCTGGTCGGTCCAGCCGGTGGTGCCGACGACCGCGTGGATGCCGTGGCGTACGCAGTAGTCGAGGTTGGCCATGACCGAGTCGGGCGTGGTCAGTTCGACAACGACCTGGGCGCCGGTCTCGGCCAGCGTCTCCAGCTTCTCGCCCCGGCTCAGCGCGGCGACCAGTTCCATGTCCTCGGCGGCTTCCACGGCTCGTACCGCTTCCGAGCCGATCCGGCCCTTGGCGCCGAGGACCGCCACGCGCAGCTTGCTCATCTCTTGTGCTTCCTTAACCAGGGGGTTGTCAGGCGACGGCGTCGTGCAGGCGGGTCGCCTGTTTGTCCTTCAGCGGGCCGATGACCGACAGGGAGGGCCGCCGTCCCAGGATCTCGCGGGCGACCGAGCGGACGTCGTCCGGGGTGACCGAGGCTATCCGCGACAGCATGTCGTCGACGGACATCTGCTCGCCCCAGCACAGCTCGCTCTTGCCGATACGGTTCATCAGCGCGCCGGTATCCTCCAGGCCGAGGACCGTGGAGCCCTGGAGCTGGCCGATCGCGCGCCCGATCTCGTCATCCGAGAGGCCGTGCTCGGCGACGTGGTCGAGTTCGTCGCGGCAGAGCTTCAGCACGTCGTGCACCTGCGACGGCCTGCACCCCGCGTACACGCCGAACAGGCCGCAGTCGGCGAAGCCCGAGGTGTACGAGTACACGCTGTAGGCCAGGCCGCGCTTCTCGCGGACCTCCTGGAAGAGGCGGGACGACATGCCGCCGCCGAGGGCGGTGTTCAGCACGCCCAGGGCCCAGCGCCGCTCGTCCGTGCGGGACAGGCCCGGCATGCCGAGCACGACGTGCGCCTGCTCGGTCTTGCGGTCGACCAGCTCGACCCGGCCCGCGGTGCGCAGGGCACGCTTGCCGCTGCGCGGGGCGACGGGCTCGGCGGCGAGATCCTTGAAGGCGCCGGCCTTCTCGAAGGCGGCACGGACCTGCCGTACGACCTTGGAGTGGTCGACGTTGCCGGCGCACGCGACGACCAGGTGGGTCGGGTCGTAGTGCTTCTTGTAGAAGCGGCGGATGCGGTCGGCGGTGAGGGCGTTGACCGTGTCGACCGTGCCGAGGACCGGGCGGCCGAGGGAGTTGTCGCCGAACATCGTGTGCGCGAACAGGTCGTGCACGCAGTCGCCCGGGTCGTCCTCGGTCATGGCGATCTCTTCGAGGATGGCGCCGCGCTCGACGTTGACGTCCTCTTCGAGGATGAGCGAGCCGGTCAGCATGTCGCTGACGACGTCGATGGCCAGCGGCAGGTCGGTGTCGAGCACCCGCGCGTAGTAGCACGTGTACTCCTTCGCCGTGAACGCGTTCATCTCGCCGCCGACCGCGTCGATCGCGGAGGAGATGTCCAGGGCGGACCTGCGGTTCGTGCCCTTGAAGAGCAGGTGCTCCAGGTAGTGGGTGGCGCCGTTCAGGGCCGGGGTCTCGTCGCGGGAGCCGACGTGCGCCCAGATGCCGAAGGTCGCGGAGCGGACCGAGGGCAGGGTCTCGGTGACGATGCGCAGGCCGCCGGGGAGGGTGGTCTTACGGACCGTGCCGATGCCGTTGGTGCCCTTGATCAGGGTTTGGGTACGGGCGACGGCCCGCGCCTCGGAGGAGGTGCGGGCCGTCGCCTGGGAGCTACTCGACGTCACTTGTCGGTGTCGTCCTTCGTCTCATCGTTCTCTTCGCCCTCGATGACCGGGATCAGGGAGAGCTTGCCGCGGGAGTCGATCTCGGCGATCTCGACCTGGACCTTGGCGCCCACACCGAGAACGTCCTCGACGTTCTCCACGCGCTTGCCGCCGGCCAGCTTGCGGATCTGCGAGATGTGCAGCAGACCGTCCTTGCCGGGCAGCAGGGAGACGAACGCGCCGAACGTGGTCGTCTTGACGACCGTACCGAGGTAGCGCTCGCCGACCTCGGGCATCGTCGGGTTGGCGATGCCGTTGATCGTGGCGCGGGCGGCCTCGGCGGAGGGGCCGTCGGCGGCACCGATGTAGATCGTGCCGTCGTCCTCGATCGTGATCTCGGCGCCCGTGTCCTCCTGGATCTGGTTGATCATCTTGCCCTTGGGGCCGATGACCTCGCCGATCTTGTCGACCGGGATCTTCACGGTGATGATCCGCGGCGCGTTCGGGGACATCTCGTCCGGCGTGTCGATCGCTTCCATCATCACGTCGAGGATGTGGAGGCGGGCGTCACGCGCCTGCTTCAGGGCGGCGGCCAGGACGGAGGCCGGGATGCCGTCCAGCTTGGTGTCGAGCTGGAGGGCCGTCACGAAGTCCTTGGTGCCGGCGACCTTGAAGTCCATGTCACCGAAGGCGTCCTCCGCACCGAGGATGTCGGTGAGGGTGACGTAGTGCGTCTCGCCCTCGATCTCCTGGGAGATCAGGCCCATGGCGATACCGGCGACGGGGGCCTTCAGGGGCACACCGGCGTTCAGCAGCGACATGGTGGAGGCGCAGACCGAGCCCATGGAGGTCGAGCCGTTCGAGCTGAGCGCCTCGGACACCTGACGGATCGCGTAGGGGAACTCCTCGCGCGCCGGCAGGACCGGGACCAGGGCGCGCTCGGCGAGGGCGCCGTGGCCGATCTCGCGGCGCTTCGGGGAGCCGACGCGGCCGGTCTCGCCGGTGGAGTACGGCGGGAAGTTGTAGTTGTGCATGTAGCGCTTGCGGGTCACCGGGGAGAGGGTGTCCAGCTGCTGCTCCATGCGGAGCATGTTCAGGGTGGTGACGCCCAGGATCTGGGTCTCGCCACGCTCGAACACCGCGGAGCCGTGGACCCGCGGGATCGCCTCGACCTCGGCGGCCAGGGTGCGGATGTCGGTGACACCGCGGCCGTCGATGCGCTTCTTCTCCTTGATCACGCGCTCGCGGACCAGCTGCTTGGTGAGCGAGCGGTACGCGGCGGAGATCTCCTTCTCGCGGCCCTCGAACTCCGGCAGGAGCTTCTCGGCGGCGAGCTGCTTGACGCGGTCCAGCTCGGCCTCGCGCTCCTGCTTGCCGGCGATGGTGAGCGCCTGGGCGAGCTCCGGCTTGACGGCGGCGGTGAGCGCCTCCAGCACGTCGTCCTGGTAGTCCAGGAAGATCGGGAACTCGCCGGTCGGCTTGGCGGCCTTGGAGGCGAGGTCCGACTGGGCCTTGCAGAGCACCTTGATGAAGGGCTTCGCGGCGTCCAGACCGGCGGCGACGACCTCCTCGGTCGGCGCCTCGGCGCCGCCCTCGACCAGCTTGATGGTCTTCTCGGTGGCCTCGGCCTCAACCATCATGATCGCGACGTCGCCGTCCTCCAGGACGCGGCCCGCGACGACCATGTCGAAGACGGCGTCCTCGAGCTCGGTGTGCGTCGGGAAGGCCACCCACTGACCGCGGATCAGCGCGACGCGGACGCCGCCGATCGGGCCGGAGAAGGGCAGGCCGGCCAGCTGCGTGGACGCGGAGGCGGCGTTGATCGCGACGACGTCGTAGAGGTGGTCGGGGTTGAGCGCCATGATCGTGGCGACGACCTGGATCTCGTTGCGCAGGCCCTTCTTGAAGGACGGGCGCAGCGGGCGGTCGATCAGGCGGCAGGTGAGGATCGCGTCCTCGGAGGGGCGGCCCTCACGGCGGAAGAAGCTGCCGGGGATCTTGCCGGCGGCGTACATCCGCTCCTCGACATCCACCGTGAGCGGGAAGAAGTCGAGCTGGTCCTTGGGGTTCTTGGAGGCGGTGGTGGCCGACAGCACCATGGTGTCGTCGTCCAGGTACGCCACGGCGGAGCCGGCGGCCTGCTTGGCCAGGCGGCCCGTCTCGAAGCGGATGGTGCGGGTGCCGAAGGGGCCGTTGTCGATGACAGCCTCGGCGTAGTGGGTCTCGTTCTCCACTAGCATGTTCTCCGTTACTTTGTCGTCTTTCGTCCCACGCTGCCCGTGTGGCAGGGGGACGGTGGCGGAGAAGCGCTCCGTGCGGTGCGGGCCGGTCTTCGATCGAAGCACCCGGGGCTTCCCCCCGGGGGCCACTACCGAGGACCGGCGGCGGCTAGGCGCGCTTCTCCTCTTCTTGTCGTGCTGTGTCGTCCGTATTGCGTTGTGCTACCACACTACAAAGCAGCAGCGACACTCCGCACGTACAGCAAAGGGAGCGGTCCCCTTTCCTGCCGGGAACCGCTCCCTTCACGGCGTCTTACTTGGCGCCCGCCGCACCGCGGCGGATGCCGAGGCGGTCGACCAGCGTACGGAAGCGCTGGATGTCCTTCTTGGCGAGGTACTGCAGCAGCCGGCGGCGCTGACCGACCAGGATCAGCAGACCACGACGGGAGTGGTGGTCGTGCTTGTGGGTCTTGAGGTGCTCGGTCAGGTCGGAGATCCGACGCGACAGCAGAGCGACCTGGACCTCGGGGGAGCCGGTGTCGCCCTCCTTGGTACCGAACTCGGACATGATCTGCTTCTTCGTAGCGGCGTCGAGCGACACGCGTACTCCTCATAGTCTGTGACTGGCCACCGAGTGCCCCCGGTCTGCTTCTCGGGGGAGCTTCCGTGACTCGGAAGGCGGGGATCCGCTGGGCGCGGCCTCCAGGGCGATGGGCTCCGGGGGTGCGTACACAAACGGCCGTCGACCAGGGTACCAGGCGGTCGGGGGCGTCTTTGCGCTGGTCCCCGAACCGGCCGGACGGGGCGGGCGGGGCCACTAGGGTGAGCGGGTTCGGATCGTTCGTACGTCGAGGATCCGCACTCCGGGAACTGGTACGTCGGGAAGGGGTCGCTGCGGCATGGCGGAGACGGCTGAGGAAATCAAGGCGCGCAAGGAGCGGGAGCGGGACGAGCTCTACGCCCTCGACATCTCCGGTGTCGAGTGGCACTGCGCGCCGGGCACCGAGGAGCACGAGGAGCGGGTCGAGATCGCGTACCTCCCCGAGGGGGCGGTGGCGATGCGGTCCTCGCTCGACCCGGACACGGTGCTGCGCTACACCGAGGCGGAGTGGCGGGCGTTCGTGCTGGGAGCGCGGGACGGGGAGTTCGATCTGGAGCCGACGCCCCGCGATGGGGGGCCTGCCCCGGAGTGACGGGCGGGTACGGGAGCGGCCTGACCACCCGCGATGGGGGGCCTGCCCCGGAGTGACCGGTGGGTACGGGAGCGGCCTGACCACCCGCAATGGGGGGCCTGCCCCGGAGTGACCGGTGGGTACGGGAGCGGCCTGACCACCCGCAATGGGGGGCCTGCCTGCCCCGGAGTGACGGGCGGGTACGGGAGCGGCCTGACCGGGTCGTCGTGCGCTCGACGATGACCCGCTGATCGAGCCGACGAACCCGCAGGCGGCTCTGCGTCGTGGCGGTCGACGGCGTGTCCGACTGAGCGGGAAACGGGTCCCGCAGCAGCCCGGCACCCGCGGCCGCCGCTACCCGCTGGACGAAGGCAGCGGGTCGGGGCTCAGCTGGTCATCGAGCGGACCGTCGAGTACACGTCGAACACAGCCAGGGCCAGCGGCACCAGGGTCAGCAGCACGAAGCCCTCGGCGATCTCCAGGAAGCGTCCCCAGAACGGGGTGAGGCCGCCGCGCGAGACGATCAGGCCGATCGCCGTGACGAGCGCGGCCGCCGCGGCGATCGCCGCGACGAGCCAGATGGTCCGGATGTCGAGGTCGGTGCGGTCGCCCGTGAGGGCCTCGCGGACGATCGAGTGCGGCGGATTGAGCGCCAGCCCGAGGCCGAGCAGTACGAGAGAGGCGAGACCGGCGGTCAGGACGGGGGCCACCTGGCCGGTGTACCGGAAGAGATGGGCGCGCATCAGCAGGGCCAGGCCGGTCGCGAGGGCGAGGAGCTGGGCCCAGACGTTCGAGGAGAACCCGAGGACCGCCGAGGAGCCGACGGCGATCAGCGCGCAGCCGCCCACCAGGCCGACCAGGAGTTCGTGTCCGCGCCGTGCCTTGGCGGCGACCCGCTCGGCGTCGACCGGCTCCTGGGGAGTGGGGTCGGTGTCGTACGCGCTGCGCGGGGCGGTGTCCGGGGTGTCGAAGCCGATGGGGAGCCGGGCGAAGCGCATCGACAGGCCCGGCAGGAAGGCCAGGCCTCCGACGGCGACCGGGGCGCACAGGGCGGCGATCTCGGAAGGCGTCCAGTCGGCGAGGATCGCCGCGAACACGGCGAGCAGGCCGACGGCGGAGGCGACGACGAAGCCGACGAACGGGCCGTCCCCGCTCGGCGAGCACAGGGTGAGCAGGACCGAGGCCAGCAGCACCGCCGCGCAGGCGAGGAGGAACTGGAGCTTGCCGATGCCCTGTCCGTCGGCGAGCGGCAGGAGACCCGAGCCGGCCACGCCCACGTTCGGGAGGGCGCCGAGACCCAGGGCGATGGCCGAGGCCCGGTCGTCGTAGACACGGGCGCGCACGCAGGCGAGGACGACCAGGAGGACACCGGCGACGCCGGCGAGGATGCCGGGCAGGCTGTTCATGTCGTGGAGTGGGTCGCCCATCCAGGCCACGAAGGCGAGCAGAACCGGCAGTACGCCTCCCCCGACGAGGCCCGCCGCGCGCGTCAAGTCGCCGCTCCACAAGGTGCGTTCGCTGGTCACGGCGGAGGCGACCGCTTCGGAGACGTCGTCGAAGACGGCGGGGGGCAGTGACTCGGAGAACGGGCGCAGCGCGAGGAGCTCGCCGTCGAGGATGCGCTGGGCGGCGAAGGAACGGGCGCTGTCGAGGACGGTGCCGTCCCGACGGACCAGGTGGTAGCCGACGGGTGCGCCCTCGGCGGGACTTTGCCGGGAGAGTGTGAGGATCTCCGGATAGATGTCGGCGACCGGGATGTCGTCGGGCAGCGCCACGTCGATCCGGCTGTCGGGCGCGACGATGGTGACGCGGCAGAAACCGAGACCCGTGCCCGCACCGGCAGGAGTTCCCGTACCGGGTCCTCCTCCGGTGGCTGCCGCGGAGGCCGTCATGCTCACCTGCTGCTCCCCCTCAGTGATGATTCTGTACCTACGGTACGGAAGTCCTACGCGGTTTTCCCCGTCCCCTGTGACCGACCGTGCGGCGAGGTCGTGGGAACAGTGCTTTCGTGCCGTCGCCGGGGTTCCGCAACTCGCCGGATCGCGCGCTATGCCCCATTGCTCCAGCTCAACTCGCGTGTGCCGACGCGAACTTCCGGCACCCTATCGCCCCCTTGTCCCCACTGAGGTCAGTAGGATCACGCGGCGGCCTGCGTCCGCCTGACACGGGGCGGCGGACGGACTCTCGGGCCGGCCAAGGGAATGGATGACAGTGAGCCACATCGTCGTGAAGCGCCCGCCTCGGGTGCTGCCGTCCGAAGTGCCCACGCAGGAGATCGTCCTGCAGCCTCCGCCCGAACTGCCGCGGGGACACCGGGAGAGCGTGCTGATGCAGCTCCTGCCGACGTTGGGCATGGGTGGCTCGGTGGTCTTCTTCTTCACGAGCGGACAGCCGTTCATGAGGATCATGGGCATGATCATGATCGCCTCGACGATCGCCATGTCCGTCGCGATGGTGATCCGCTTCCGCCGCGGCTCCCAGGGGGAGTTGGCGGACATGCGCCGCGACTACCTGAGCTACCTGGCGCAGACCCGGCGCACGGCCGTCGACACGGCGAAGGCACAGCGTGACGCGCAGTACTTCCTCCACCCCTCACCCGAACAGCTGTGGGCCCTGGTCGCCGAGGGCAGCCGGGTGTGGGAACGACGCCCCGGCGACGAGGACTTCGCTCAGGTCCGCATCGGTCTCGGCTCGCAGGCCCTCGCCAGGGCCCTGGTCGCCCCCGAGACCGCTCCCGTCGCGCAGCTGGAGCCGCTGACCGCGGGTGCGATGCAGCGCTTCCTCGCCGTCCACAGCACCCTGGACGACCTGCCGATGGCGGTTTCGCTGCGGGCGTTCTACCACGTCACGATCAGCGGCGATCCGCAGTCCGTACGGTCCTCCGCCCGGGCCGTGACCGGCTCGCTGGCGGCGCTGCACTCCCCGGAGGATCTGCTCATCGTGGTGGCGGCGGGCCGCGAGGCCCTGCCCCACTGGGAGTGGGCCAAGTGGCTGCCGCACGTCCAGGCGCCCGCCGCCGTGGACGGAGCGGGCAGCCGCAGGCTGATCGACAGCGACAGCCGCGAGCTGGAGAACCTGCTCGCCACCCGGCTGACCGGCCGCCCGCGCTTCCACCCGAACGCGGCACCCCTGCCGGAGGAGCCCCACATCGTCGTCGTCCTCGACGGCCTCTCCCTGCCGCCGGACTCGGTCCTGGCCAACCCCGAAGGGCTCCAGGGGGTCACCGTCCTCGAGATCGTTCCCGGCGACCTGACCACGGGCGGCGGCGAGCTCTCCATCGTCGTACAGCCCGAAGCACTGCACCTGGAGTCGGCGCACGGTGTCGTCTACGAGGGGACTCCCGACGTCCTCTCGTACGAGTCCGCCGAGGCCCTCGCCCGGCAGCTGGCCCCGCTGCGGATGGCCTCAGGCGGGGACGACGACGAACCGCTGCTCGCCAACCTGGAGTTCACCGACCTGCTGAACCTCGGTGACGCGGCGTCGATCGACACCCAGCGCACGTGGCGGCCGCGTTCGCTGGCCGAGCGGCTGCGGGTGCCGATCGGTGTCGGCGAGGACGGCCGCCCCGTGATGCTCGACCTCAAGGAGGCCGCGCAGGAGGGCATGGGCCCGCACGGCCTGTGCGTGGGCGCCACCGGCTCCGGCAAGTCGGAGCTGCTGCGCACCCTGGTACTGGGCCTGGCGGTCACCCATTCGTCGGAGACGCTCAACTTCGTCCTGGCGGACTTCAAGGGCGGCGCGACCTTCGCCGGTATGGCGCGGATGCCGCACGTGGCGGCCGTCATCACCAACCTCGCGGACGACCTCACCCTGGTCGACCGCATGGGCGACTCCATCCGCGGCGAACTCAACCGCCGCCAGGAGATGCTGCGCGACGCGGGCAACTACGCCAACATCCACGACTACGAGAAAGCCCGCGCGGCTGGTGCGGCCCTGCAGCCCATTCCGTCGTTGGTGCTGGTCATCGACGAGTTCAGTGAGCTGCTGACGGCGAAGCCCGACTTCATCGAGATGTTCGTGCAGATCGGCCGCATCGGCCGGTCGCTCGGCGTGCATCTGCTGCTGGCGTCGCAGCGACTGGAGGAAGGACGCCTGCGTGGTCTGGAGACCTACCTGTCGTACCGAGTCGGACTGCGTACCTTCTCCGCCGCGGAGTCCCGCGCGGCGATCGGCGTACCGGACGCCTATGAACTGCCGAACGTCCCGGGCTCCGGCCTTCTGAAGTTCGGCACGGGCGAGATGGTGCGTTTCAAGGCGGCGTACGTCTCCGGCGTGTACCGCTCGGGCACGCAGCGGGCGGGGTCGGCCGGCGGCGCGCTGCCGGTGGACCGGCGGCCGGTACTGTTCACGGCAGCCGAGGTGCCGGTGCAGTACGTGGCTGTGCCGCGGCAGCGCCCTTCCACTTCGGACGGTCCGGAGGTCGACGACGCGCTCGCCGACACCGTGCTCGACGTGATCGTGCGCCGGCTGGAGGCGCAGGGTCCGGCGGCTCACCAGGTGTGGCTGCCGCCGCTGGACAGTCCGCCGCCGCTCGACGGGCTCCTGCCCGGCCTCACGGCGGTGCAGGGCCGCGGCCTCACACAGCCGGGCTACGAGGGTGCCGGCCGCCTGATCGTACCGGCGGGCCTGGTGGACAAGCCGTACGAGCAGCGCCGCGACCCGCTCTGGGTCGACTTCTCCGGCGCGGCCGGCCACATGCAGATCATCGGCGGGCCGCAGTCCGGCAAGTCGACGCTGCTGCGCACCCTGATCTCGGCGTTCGCACTCACGCACACGCCGTACGAAGTGCAGTTCTACGGCCTCGACTTCGGCGGTGGCGGCATGGCGGCGGTGGCCGGACTGCCGCACGTGGGCGGGGTCGCCTCGCGCCTGGATCCGGAGCGGGTGCGGCGCACGGTGGCCGAGGTGTACGGCGTGCTGACCCGCCGCGAGGAGTACTTCCGCTCCGCCGGCATCGCGTCGATCGCGGACTTCCGGGCCAGGCGGGCCCGGGGCGAGATCTCGGTCACGGATCAGCCCTGGGGTGACGTGTTCCTGGTCATCGACGGCTGGGGCAACTTCCGAGCGGACTACGAGGCGATGGACCAGGTGATCCACGAAATCGCCGCGCGTGGTCTCGGCTACGGCGTCCACCTGATCCTGACGGCCTCACGCTCGATGGAGGTCAGGGCCAACCTCAAGGACCACCTGATGAACCGCCTGGAGCTGCGGCTCGGCGACACGATGGACTCCGAGCTGGACCGCAAGGTGGCCGCGAACGTTCCGGCGGGCGTGCCCGGCCGCGGACAGGCCCCTCAGAAGCTGCACTTCATGGCGGCGGTGCCGCGCATCGACGGTCTGACCTCCGACACGGACCTGGCGGACGCCACGGCGGCCCTTGCGACCGAGGTCTCCCGGCACTGGCAGGCGCCCGGCGCTCCCGAAGTCCGGTTGCTGCCCCGCGAGTTCTCTGCCGAGCAGCTGCCCCCGGGCGGTCGCTTCCCGCGCCGCGGCGTCGCCTTCGCCCTCGACGAGGACAACCTCGAACCGGTCTTCGTCGACTTCGAGCAGGACCCGTTCTTCCTCGTCTTCGGCGAGAGCGAGTCGGGCAAGTCGAACCTGCTGCGGCTGCTGATCAAGCAGGTGACGCAGCGGTACTCGGGCGACGAGGCCAAGCTGTTCGTCATCGACAACCGGCGCTCGCTGCTGGACGTGACGCCGTCGTCCCACCTCGCCGAGTACATCCCCATGTCCAACTCCATGGACCACCACATGGCCGCCCTGGCCGACCTGATGAAGCGCCGCACACCGACGGCCGACGTCACGGCCCAGCAGCTTCGGGACCGGAGCTGGTGGCGCGGGCCCACGGTGTACGTCGTCATCGACGACTACGACCTCGTGGCCACGTCGAGCGGGAACCCCCTGGCAGGACTGACGGAGCTCTTGCCGTTCGCCCGGGATGTGGGGGTGCGGTTCATCATCGCGCGGTCGACAGCTGGCGCGGGGCGGGCGTCTTACGAGGCGTTCATGCAGCGGGTGAAGGAGCTGGGCGCGCAGGGTGTGGTGCTGGCCGGCGATCCGGGTGAGGGTGACCTGCTCGGTGGGGTTCGGCCGCGGCCTATGCCTGCGGGGCGGGGGGTCTTTGTGTCTCGGCGGCGGGGGAAGCCGTTGGTGCAGATCGGGTTGAGTCCGGAAGGGACGTTCTGATGGTCGGGGTAGGGATCTTCCTGCTCCCGTTGGCTCTGGTGCTCGTGGGGCTCGGTGCGGCCGATCAGCGTGCGCTGTGATGGCGGATTTCAGGAGCGTCCGTTCTGGGGTCCTGAGGCGAACGACCCGTCGGGCTCGAGGTGTCGGTTAAAGCGGATCGACGAAAATGCGAGCCTTCGCGTTGACGTCACGGACACCAACTATGAGTCCTCATGTTTCGTCTCTGGGGGCGACAAACAGCTACTGGTCGTGAAAGCACGCTTGATGGAAGGCCGGCAAAAAAGCTGGACTCAGTGGGTCAAAGGCACAGCTGCGAACGAGGAATCCACCAAATCACTCACACCCTTCACGGCCGGAGATAAAGCCGTCGCCTCCAGTAGGTTCGCGGCCATCTTCGTACCATGCACTTCACCCGGGAAGGCTCCAGGTGGACAATACAATCTCAGCGTTTCCACTGAGCTGAAGCAGGCGGGAAACTCCAGCGATGACGCGGTGCGCGATGAGCTGATCAAGCTCACAAGGACTGCCTCTTCGTATACTCACGCCAAAGCGAAGTGTGACATGACGCCAAAGATCGACGAGTAGCTCCAGACACAACAACGACTTCGCCGTAATGACACGCAATCATGACGCGCAAGCATCACGTACGCATGTGAGTAGCTAGCCCACCCGCCCCCCGGGGGCTGGTCTTCGCTAAGTTCGCACAGGGGGCGGGCTGGCCGGCAACCCCGGCGAGGGCGACGACCATGCTCGGCGTGGTTCGGTCACTGCCGATGCCTACCGGACGAGGGGCCTTCGTGTCCCGGCGAAGGGCCCAGCCTCCTGGTACAGGTCGGATTGGCGACGGACGCACAATGGAGCGGCGCTCGCGGGAGTATCTCGGCCGCCTATGGAAGGTGGACAAGTTGCCAGTCTGGCGAAAGCACACCAATCGAGCCGACGGGGGCGATGACCGCACTGTTGGCCCGAACACCGGGAGAGCGGCATAGAGATGGGCCTCTTCGACAGACTGACCGGCACCAAGCGCCCAGACAGCGGTGTCGAAGCGCGTTCTTCCGACGAGGTTCGGGCCGCACTGCTCGCGCTCAACCGGCCGGACGTGCCGTACCGCGTGCGCAATGCTTTCCCTGACGAGAAGGCTGACCTAGTGGCGGAGTGCAAGGTCCGGCAGGTGGGCGTGACCCTCAAGACCCGGATGCGCCTGATCCCGGAGAAGCGCGAGGTACGTTTCCTCGATGAGCGGTGGGAGAACCGTTCGTCTAACAACGCCAATGCGAAGTACGGACGTGGGCACGCGCCTGCGGTATACCGCCAGTGGGAGACGAAGCAGGGTCCCGACGGCCGTCGGCACAGGGTCGAGGCGTTCCGCTTCGACACGCGGGAGATGACAGACCCTTTGCGGAACGTAGTACTCGGCCTCGGATGGACCTGGCGGGGCGTATTCAAGCTCTGATCGTTGAAGGACTGACCGTGATCGCATGCTCCTCCGGGTCGCCAGAGGAGCATGCGATCACTTTGTTCTGTTGCTGCGGCAGAACGTTCTCTAGATCATCGCAGGCTGCTACTGAGATCTGAACGTTCCCGCCGGGTTCGGTGACAAAGGTGCACCAGACCCGCTTCTCATCGAAGCCCATGCGATGCCAACCCCATCGCCACGCCAGGGCCTCCACCAGGCGCAGCCCTCGGCTCTGTTCGCTGAGTAGGTCGCCAGTGCACGCCAGTTCCGGGGAACGGTCCGGAGCGTGGTCGATCACCTGGTACTAGGAGAACAGAACAGACCGACTCACCCGCCAATGCCCAAGTCATCTGGGATGTTCGGCTCATTGGTGCATGCCAGCTCATCCCGCAGCGTGCGAGCCATCTTGACGGCCAACTGCTGGTGGAACGCCTCCGAGACTCTCGGGGGATCCGGCGCGCTGACCCTGGCTTCGAGAAGCACCTGCGCCTGCTGACTTGCGCCCTTGATGGCACAGCGGAAAACGAGGTCGACGTCTCCGCCCACGCCGGAGGTGTCAGCTACATAGACGTCCGCGGCTACTCGATGCCAGCGCTCGGTGTTGGCCTGCACGGCCTTCAGGGAGTCTGCTGCCCACCCCGCCATCGACGTAAGGCGACCGTTGCCCGAGAGCCCACAGGCGTCGTATTCCTCAAATCCCCTGGATTTGTCGTAGGGGGCGATCGCTTCTTGCGTCAGATCCTTCTTGAGCTGGTCAACTGAAAGAGCACTGCTGGAGAACTTGAGATCGTCGGAATCAAGGATATCCCGCAGAGACTCCATGTTCTTGGCTCCGAACAGTGCGTTACAGGTCTTCCACTGCGTGGGGTACTTCTCACTCAGAGACTGTTCGCCCGAGCAGCCTGTCGACAATGCTAGCACCGCTATAGCCCCACACCAGGAAATCCGGATCAGCGGTCTCACGATGACACCTTTTCATTGTTCGAGATAGCCGTTTTCCCAGCCAAGTAAGACTGTTCGATCTCATTGATGAGATCGGTTGCCTCCTTGTTACTCATGCCGGTGGTCTGGGCGAAGTTAAGAACAGGCTGGGTGGCCGCCCGCTCGCCGATCTTCTCCACGTCCTGAACGGCTTGGAGTGCCTGAGGGTCGTTCGTGTACTCGTGGTCCTTCAGGTATTCCAGCGTGTGGTTGCCATATGCGGTACTGACAGCGGACCCGGCGGACTCCATGACCAACGGGACGGCGGTGGCGGCCACAACACCCGCTGCCGGGCCGAGCAGTATCGCGGCACCCGCCGTCGCTGCCACCGTGACTCCTCCACTGACGAGTGACTTGCGCCACTCTCCATTCTGCTCCTGCAGCATCTGCTGAGCCTCTTCCGAATCCTTGAATTCCTCACGAATCCCGTGGGATCGTGATTCATCGAGGATTCCATGCACTTTCGCGGCGTTTTGGGCAAACGCAATTCCGCGATCCTCGTCGGTCTCGAACGCCGCGAGACCACTCGCCATATAGAGCTGCTGAGCCGAGGTTAGTGACTTGTATCCGTCCTCGTCGCCGGCCACCAGCATCATGAAGTTCCGCGCCTTCTGCTCGTCGAAGGACGTTCGCGTTGATCCGTCGCTGCTGTTTTCGAAGAGCGCGTCTCGTTCCAGCGCATCGCCCGAGCCGCCGAAATCCATGATCGAGTAGTTGAGGTCGTCAATGTACGACGCGCCCATCTTGGCTAGGCTGTCCTTCATGCCCTCGGGCGGCGGCCCTTCCTCGGAGGCGACGTTGTAGCGCTCGATGACCTTCTTCATAATCTCGGCCGTATCCTCGTCCCGATGTAGCTCCGGCGGGTCCGCATCCCAGGCGTCACCGGTGACCGCCGCCGTCAGCGCGTGCCCGAGGGCGTCGGGGCCCATCGCCCGTGCATGCTTCGCCTCGTCACTGCCGGGGTGTACGAGGCTGTCAGGAGCCCACTCAAAGTCCTTGTCGTTCAGAGCGTCGAAGTAGTCGTAGCCGAGCGTGCCGTTCTTGTCGACCGTGCCGTCCTCCTTGTACACGGTCGGCTCGTCAGTGAAGAACTTCTTTGCGGCCTCCGGACTGTGTCCGAGTCCTTCCAGCACGCTCGAAAGCGGGTCGTAGCCCGCGCCGTTCTTTCCTGACGGGTTGTAGCCCCAGTCGAGGTCGGATCCTGGGGCCATGGGCTTGTTGCCCATGAACCGGTCAGGGTTCTCGCGATGCAGCTGGACGACGTGCTCGGCGATGGGGTTGATGAACCGCGCATCATAGTTGCCATAACGCAGGATTCCGCCCAAGACCTGATAGCCGTACGGTGCGTTGCTCCCACCGGGATAGAGCTGTAGCTGCTGCGTGCCCAGCTTGCGGAAGTCCGTCGCCCAGTTCGCCGGCAGGTGCGACTTGTTGTCGGGGTCGGTGGCAGAGGCCAGAGCCACACCCATGTTCCGCTGGAGCTGCCGACTGAGGGCGAGGCGTCGCTTGTCGTCTCCGATTGTCCCGTCGAGCGACATGCGGCCGTAGAACTCCAGAGCGTCCTTCGGACCGCCAAGTGACTTGTAGAAGTCCGTGGAGAAGTCCGCGTCCTTGGCGTTGAACCTCATGATGGAGTTCAACTCCATGTATTGCTTATCGCTCATCTCCGGGCCGAGCTTGGCAAGCTCTGCAGCGCGTTCGGCTTGGACCTCGTCGAGATTCTCGTACGAGCTGTGCCCGGCGTTGCGCGGATCGCTGCCGTGACTCTTGCGGAGCGCGCGGGCCACCGACGCATCGATCTCTGTGGCGTGCGCGATGAGCCGGTTGATCCGACTCTCCAACTCCTGCTTGGCATCGAGCTGATCCTGGGTGCGCTCGTCGGTGTCGCCGCGGATGTGCTGGAAGTAGCAGCGGACCTTGCCGTCGCCGATGTCCTCGACGCGGACCCCGAGGTTCCGCGCATCGGTCTGGACCGCGGTCTTGATCTGATTTTGAAGCGAGGCAAGTTCCGTGTGAGCGTCGTTGAGGACCTGGTAGATGCTGTCCGCCTCGGTGTGGAGGTCTGCGATCTCCTTCGTCGTCTTGGTGACGAAGCCGCGTGTCACCGTGGCGTTCGCACCAGCCCACCGGGCCTTGTCCGACTTGGCCCTCATTCCCCTGCGCGCGTTCTCCGCTGCAGTCTTGAGCTTGTCAACGGCGTTCTTCCAATCTGAAACAGCCATGGCCAGCTTGCCGAGGTCTACCTCAACCAGATCCATGTACTTGACGGCCACCGGGCTGCTCCTACTTGAAGTACTTGCTCAGCTCTGACACGGACTCAGCCAAGCCGTCTCGGCTGCGCAGTACAGCCGCAACATGGGCGTCGTCCTCGGCGTGCAGCTTTTTGCTGTAGTCGAGGTGATTGGAGATGTGCGCGCACGCCTGAAGCACCGCCTTGGACTGGGACGTCCAGACCTCGACCGTCAACTCCAGTGCACCCCCCATCGCGAAACCATGCGACTTCAGCGAGGCGGCGGCCTGCATCGTCGATCCGGCCCCATCCTTGTTCATGCCTGCGCCAGCGATGTCCGTCCCAGTGCGAAGGTCCTCGTAGAGGGTGAACGCGTCATGGCCGACGGCGCCGAGGTCGTCCTGGTTGACCACCAGATCACCGGCAACTCCACTCCCGCCTCCTCCACCACCATCCGCGGCGAGTTGGTTGAGTTGCATGCCTGTCGATCCATTCTGGGTCACCTCGGCTTTGAGCTGCTCCCACTCGTCCCAGGCCATACCCCCACGCCCTCCCCTTGGTCCCCGTTGACGCGTCAGTCCCGATGTCGACTGACCGCGGAGCTTTTTTACTCTCGCCTCAACTTACCAACGGCGGCAATGGTCTGAGCAGTCGAACATCACCAGGAAAAAACCCGGCTGATTTGATGCAATGCAGGGTGGGCACCTCCCGTGCGTGCCCACCCTGTTTCTGCCGACTGCGCGCTCCTACTGGAAGTAGCTGGCGCCCTTCAGGTCGCCGCCTCGGTAGTCACCGCCGGCGGTGTGGACGCGCTGGGAGATCTGGACCAGCGCCGTGTGGATGCCCCGCGCGTGCGTGTCCCACTGCTTGGACTTCTTCTGGAACTCCTCGTACGCCTCGCCGCCCCAGCCCGAGGACACGTTGAGCACGGCCTGCTTCAGGGCCTCGAGGTCCTCCTCGAGCTTCTTTGCCTGGTTGCCGAGCTCGGTGGCGAGCGCATCCATGGTGCCGTACGTGACGGCCAGTTCGTCGTAGTGGGCTCCGGACATGTTTCCCTCGTTTCTATGCAGATTTCAGCCGGACTGCGCAGCCCGGACCACGTTGCGGCCCCTTGCCGCCGATGGCTCGTCAGTAGCTTCAGTAGCTGTTGAGCGCCGAAGTCTTTCCACCGAGATCGTCCACCGAGATCTGCTTGAGGTCGGCCTCGATCTGGTCTTCGAGGTTGCGCTTGTCGATCTTGTTCAGGTTGATGCCCTCGAGGAAGTCGTCGAGCATCTTGCCGATCGCGGCCATGTGCTGGTTGATTTCCGTCTGCTTCATGTTGAACGCCTGGGCGCCCTGTCCCCTCCAGGCCTTCTCGATCATGTCGATCGTGCCCTGCAGCTTCGCGAGCGATCCCCTGATGTTGTCGTACCGATCGACGACCTCAGTCTGAAGCCTCTGTACATCGCCTTCATTAAGCTTGCGGTCGACCATTTGTGCACTCTCCTTCGTAAGAGCTGTGGTTCGTTTCCGAGCGCGTCACCGCGTCGGAGAGGTCGTGTGTGACCGGTTGACGTGTGTGAGTCGTCATGCTTTTCGGCGCGCGCGGATCACCGCGAAGGCTCCGCCCCCGATTACCAGGACAGCCCCTGCGGCTCCGAGGGCGACCCACATCGTGGTGCTGTCGGACGGCTCCGAGATCGATCCTGCCGCCGAAGTCTGGCCGCCGGAACTGTTCTTGGGGGCCTGTGACGAGGTTGATGCGGGAGCGGAGGGTGAGGCGGTGACGCCCGTGACGCCGGTTCCGTTCTCGAAGCTGAGGGGGTCGGTGGCGGCTGACCCCGGGTTGATGTTGCTGTTCTCCAGCACCTTGCGGGGGCGGACGGCGCCGTAGCCGAGGTAGTTGCTCCGCTCGCCCTTCGCCCAGGTACGGCCAGCTGTATCGATCATGGTGCGCAGGACCTGGTTGGCCGTCCAGTCGGGGTGGGCGGACCAGATGAGGGCGGCTGAGGCGGAGGCGATGGCAGTAGCCATACTCGTTCCTTCACCGTCGCAGTACGAGCGAAATGTTGCGTCGCACCACGTGGGAACGTTGAGACCAGGAGCTGACAGATCGACATAGTTGCCGTACTCCGAGAATTCGCCCACTTTCCCCTTGTCGTCTGCGGCAGCCACCCCGACCACGTAGGGGTAGGCCGCAGGGTAGTCGATGACGTTCTTGGAATCAGCATCGTTGCCGGTGCCGGCAAACATCAACTTACCCTTGGCGTGGGCGTACTTGATGGCCTTCTCCTCGTCCGGGTCGATGAAGCGACCGCCGTAGGACATGTTAATGATCTGAGCGTCGCTGTCCGCAGCCGCCTTAATCGCATCCGCCGCGGAGGGGGTCTTCTTCTTGTCGGTCTCGTTCTTCACACCGTTGACGAGCATCCGAATGGGAATGATCTTCGTCCCCGGGGCCAAGCCCTGCATACCCTCTCCGGCACCAGTCCCGGCAATCAATTCCGCCATGCTGGTGCCGTGGCCGTCATAGTCCTCGGTAGCGTTGTACGAGACTGCATCCGGTACCTCGTCCCCGAGTACTTGACCCTTCAGGGAAGGTGTATCGGGATTCACGCCGGTGTCCAGCACGGCAACTTTGACGCCTTTGCCGGTGCTGATCTTCCACATGTCTTCGGCGTGCATCGCGTTCAAGTACCACTGCTTCGACTGAACGTCTGCGGCAGTCGCGCTCGGAGCCAGCCCCGAAGACATGAATGCGAAAGCACCGAGTGCCGCGCACGCGGTGGACACCCGTCTTCCGGCACGTCCTGCGAAGAACGCCGTCAATCCGCCACGTGGGCTGGTCCCTGTCATGCCGCTGTAGATCCTCGCTTTGATCAGTCAGTCACTGGTGGCGTGTTGCGTCGCGGGGTCTCCGGTTGAGACTCACCCTCACGATCCCTGCGGTTCGTGTTTCGTCGGTTTCCCGTGCGGCCGTGCGGCGCGCCTGCACCGCCACCGGCCGGTCCACCGCTTCTCCCTGATGGGGCTCGCCCCTTGGGTGTACCGACGACGCCGTCGGCATTGCCCGCGGCTGGACGCGCAGTCTGGGCCGGACGAGCGCCAGGGGTGGAGTTCGGCGCTCCGATCACCCCGCGCTGCCCGATTTGGCCAGCGGGCGCACCGGAGCCGGTATTGCCGCCAGCGCCGACGACCGTACCGCGCGGTACCTTGGAACCGGTCACCCCTTGAGGACCTGCGGCGGGTCTTCCTCCGACAATTCCATTACCGCGCGCCGCACCTGTGGCACTCGCGCCGCCCGAGCGGTCGCCCACCGGCCCTCCGACAGTGCGTGGCATTCCGCCGGAGACGCCTCGGCCCATGGGCGAAGCGCTGCTACCTCGAGCACCTGACTGCCCCGTGGTGGTGGCGTGCCCCATCGGGCCAGTCGTACCGCGACCGCCGAGGGTACCGCTCGGAGTGCCTGTACGACCTTGAGCCGAGATCGGGGCCCTGCTGCCGTTCGCTCCGCCGAAGCTCGAGGTGCGGCCGGCCAGCCCGCGCTGGGCAGGAGGAACCGTGCCGGAGGGAAAGGGAGGGGTGATCCCACCGTTGCCGCTCGGCCCCGTCACCGCATGTGGCGCATTGGTAAGCGGCCTTGTGGTTTCCTGGGGCAGCATGGTGCCGACGCTGTCGATCCTCGTGCCAACGTTCCCATCCTGCGGAATCGCCGAGTCGTCCACTTTCCTCAGCGGCGGCGTGGTGTCTCCCGAACGCGCGTGTTCCGTTCCCGTCGTCGGAGTGTCGTATCCGGCAACCACGGACTCACGAACAGCCGCAAGTCCCCCGGGGCTTTGCACTTCCCCATCGCTGCGCTCGATTGGCGCCCTATAGGACGGAGCCGGCTTAGGCACCCCCACATCCGGCATAGGCTCGAACGTCGGCGGCTCCTGCGCCGCCATGATCTCTTCCGACACCGCGTAGAAGGACGCCAGCCGGTTCATCTGGTTGATCGCCTCTTGGCGGTCCTTCTCGGCCTTGACCGCAGCCGCGTACTCCGCGTTGCTTTCGATTTGCTTGGGCGTCGGAATGTCCGCGACCGCCTTGGGGTCCTCGCGGGTGTCGCGGGGCGGCATGGCGCTGCGGACGGAGGCGAGGCCCGTGGCCGCTGCCGTGATCTGGGTGCCGGCGGCGTCGGCGAAAGCGGCGAGTTTGCGGGCGTGGATGACGAGATTGGCTCCCCACTTGCGGAAAGCCTCGCCCGACTCGCCCTCCCAGTCGACCCGGGTGATGTGGCCCTCGAGTTCCTCGGCGGCGTCTTCGATGGCGGTCTGGGCGTTCAGCAGAGCAGTGCCCGCAAGCTCCAAGTCCTCTGGTTTTGCGGACTCGACCATGTCGATCATGTCGTTCAGGGCGTGGCCCTCGAAGTTCGTCTTGCCGAAGACCCGGGGGACATTCCAGCCGAAGGGGAGGAGCTGGGCTACCCCCGTCGCTCCGCTCACCATGTCGATGGCGCTGACCTGCGCCGCGGCCTGCTCCCTCTCCGCCTGGTGCGAATCCTGGGGGTTCTGCTTGTCGCTCACTAGTAGGTGACCGTCCGCTCGTTGTTGCTCTTCGGTGCGGACTCGCCCTGCTTCGCAGCCTCCGCCGCTGCCCTCTCCTGCTTCGCTTCAAGCTGCTGACGGCCGATATCAGCCCTGATCTCCCAGAACCGCCGCCGCTCCTCCTCGTCGATGTTGCTGAAGTTTCCGCCCGCGCCCGTGACGGCGATCTGCATCGCCTCGATCTGAAGGCCCAGGTTCTTGGAGAGTGCGGTGAGACGTTCGTGGACGCGCTCGTACTGGCTGTGGAGGCCCTTGGCCTCGGCGAAGCCGCCCGAACCGCTGAAAGAGGCCTCGGAGAGGGCGTGCGCCGCGATCTTCTGAGGGCTGCCGGGTGAGCCCTCGAATGTGGAGAGCACGGCATCGACACGCTTCTTGAAGGTCCCCAGCGCCTCCAAGCCGACCTTGAAACCCTCCGCAGGCAGCATGCCTTCCCTCCCCGTTCCCCGTTAATAAAGTCGTTGAGCGGTGCACAGGTGTTGACCCGATCGGCACACTCGATGACCACTGTAGTCATAGTGTGAGACGCGGCCAACTGAACTTTGTGGTATGCGAGTTACCAGGGGGACCAGACCCGGCCGAGCCACGAAGTCAGCAACCCCCCTCACGCGTCGTCACCGCGAAGTCGTACGAAGGGATCGTCACCGTCCCCTGACCTCCCGCGATTCCCGGCGGCTCATAGTCCCCGTCCTTCGACCGGGTGCGGGTGACCTGCATACAGAAGGCCGAGCCGCCGCCGCTGACCGTGTAACGCGCCTCGGAGGCCGTGCTCGTGGCGGCGGGCGTCGCGTTCACGCCGTACTGCGGGGCGTCGCCGCCGCCGTGCTCGACGACCTCGTTTTCGATCTTCGTCGCGTATTCGTCGATCCAGCGGGTGTCGTTGTCCTCGGCATAGATGTCGCCGAAGCCGGAACTGCCGTCCAAGGCGTCCGTGGCCCCCTGCACCGCGCTGGTCAGCTCGCTGTCATCCCACGCCGTGTCGTCGGAGACGCCGAAGCCCTGCACGCTCAGGTAGATGCCAACGCCGGCCAAGGCGACGAAGGTGACGCGAGCGGCGACGAAGAAGGCGTCGGGCAGTTCCTCGGTCGACGGATTGATGCCGGCGCGCCACGCCCGGATGCGGTCCGCCTTGATGCAGGCCATGGCCAGCAGCACGGCGGACAGGATGAGGCCCAGGACATTCAGTTGGGTCAGCGCGTCCATGATCCGCCCTCCAGTCGTCGCCTCTGCCTGCGCCGCGCGTCCCGGAGCGCCACCGCCGTGCCGCCCAGCGCCGCGACGAGGACCACCGCGCCCACGGCCACGTACGTGGCGAGGCGGGCGTTGCGTTCCTCGGCGGTTTCGCCGATCTGGAACTTGGCCGGGGTGGGGGCTTCCGGTTTGCCCAGGCCTGCCTGGGGGTTGGGAGACTCTATGGGGTGTTCGTCCTGCGTCAGGGCGCGTACGGGGTCGACCACTCCCCAGCCGACCAGGCGGTCGTGGCCCGCGACGGTGCGCTCCGCGGTCTGTTCGATCTGGGCGACGATCTGCCGGGCCGTCCAGTCGGGGTGTTTCGCCTTGATCAGCGCCGCGAGGCCGGCGACGTACGGCGCCGAGAAGCTCGTACCGTTGTCGGAGCAGTGGCCGCCCTTGGGGACGGTGGAGATCATGTCGACACCGGGGGCCGCGACGCCGACGAACTCGCCGGACTGGGAGAAGGCGGCGCGCTCGTTGTTGCGGTCCGAGGCGGCCACGGCGAGGACGCCCTCGTAGGAGGCCGGGTAGGTCTCCTTGACGTTGCCGCCGAGGCCGTCGTTGCCCGCCGAGGCCACGACCACGATCTTCTTGTTCAGAGCCTGGTCGATCGCCAGCTTCAGATCGGACGTCGACGTCATCGGTTTCGTGGTGTCCTGGGAGATGTTGATGACGTGGGCCCCGGCCTGGACGGCGTAGCGGATCGCGTCGGTCAGGGAGTCGACGTCGCCGTTGCCCTCCGCGTCGTTCTGCTGGATCGGGATGATCGTCGCCTCGGGGGCCAGGCCCACGAAGCCGGTGCCCTTGGCGGGCCGGGCCGCGATGATGCCGGCGACCTTGGTGCCGTGGCCGACCGTGTCCGTGGTGCCGTTCTCCTTGCCCCGCTCGATCGGGTTGCCGTCGTCGTCCTTGAGGTTCTTGGGCAGGAAGTTGCGGCCACTCTTCACGTCGACAGCCTCGGTGAGTTGAGGGTTCGTCACGTCGACGCCGGTGTCGATCACCGCCACCCGCATGCCCTTGCCCTTGGACTGGCTCCACAGTTCGTCCAGAAGGACGCGCTGCAGGGACCAGGGCCGGCCCGGGTACTTGCCGTTGGGAAACGAGCACTGGTCCGAGTACGGGAGGTCGGCCGCCGCCGCGGGGGGCGCGAGGACGACGGGGGCGGTCGTGAGCAGGGTCGCGGCCGCCACCGTGGTCGCCGTACGGAGGAAGGAGGGCATGTGCGGCATGTCCGGACCCCTCAGGAACCCTGCGGCTGGCGTGCCGCCGTCGTCGACAGGCGTGGGCCGGTGGGCAGGAACTCCGACCAGGCGGCGGGGATCGGCGCGGGGTCCACGTCCTTGTAGCCGAGCCGGGTCTGGGCCTGCCGGGCCTCCTGCTGGGCCTGCTCGCGGTCCTTGGCCGTCGTACCGATGCCGGCGTCGTCCGCGCCGCTGTCGGCGTTGGACTGCAGGACGTAGCGCAGGCCCGTGTCGGTGACGAGGAAGACGGGGCCGGCCTTGGTCTCCCTGCCCTGGAACTGGCGGTAGAGCTGACCGGAGCCGGGGGTGACGTAGGCGCTGGAGGAGCCGGTGGGGAGCTTGGCCGGGAAGTCCGTGCCCGCCCAGGTGCTCAGGGTCGTGGCGCCGGAGCCGGCGTTGACGCCGCGCAGGACGTTGCAGACGGTGCTGCGGCTTCCTGCCGCGCCGGAGGCTTCGTTGACGGGCTGGGGGTCCTCGGTCGGCCAGCGGTGCTCGGTGCCGAACGGCTTGCCGGGGACGATCGCACCGGGGCTCATGCCCTTGGCTTCACCGGCCTGGCCGAGGGAGGCCAGGTCCTCGCTGAACAGCAGGAGTTGGGCGACGAAGGCCGAGATGGGGGCGACCCGGCCCGGCAGCACCACGTAGTACTGGTCGCTGTTGAGGTCGGACGCCTTGAGCACCATGCCGACCTTGTTGGTCTTCTCGTCCAGTTGACCTGGGGCGTCGGCCGCGATGCCTACCTGGTCGGGGATCTCCGGGAAGGAGATCGGGTCGCCGGTGTGCAGGGTGTCCAGCCACTCCTTGGACACCTTCTGCGGCTTGCGTCCGGAGCCGACGACGGCGCGCAGCAGCAGTTCATCGCTCTTGTCGATGGGGTACGAGCGTCCACTCGGGTCCACCACGTAGTGGGTCCCGTTCGGGGAGACGACGTAGAGGAGTTGACCGCCCGTCAGCTTCTCGCCCTTGCCTTCAGTCGCTTTCATGTCGCGTGAGGCGAGGACGAGGGCCGCCTTCTGGATGGACTCGCCGCCCGCGCTGGGGCGTTCGCAGACCGCCCAGCGCTTCTCGCTGCCCGCCTCGGACGCCGGGGGAAGGCGGTCGGGCGCGTACGGGATGCCGATGGTGACGCCGTGCGGGATCTTGCCGTTGTCGAGGACGGACTCGGCGACGGTCACCACCTCGCCCTGGCCCTCGTTGAGGAGCAGCTTGGCGGACGCCATGTTGAGGACCGGGTGCAGCTGGACCTGTTTGCCGGTCTTCAGGACGACGTAGCGCGTGGTCGAGTCGCTGGCGACGATCACCTTGGCGTTGGGCTCGTTCCAGCCCTTGGGTGCGGTGGGCTTGAACATGCCCCAGGCCCCGAACACGGCCATGACGACCACACCCACGATGACGCCGGGGACGACCGCGCGCAGCGGACGAGGTGCCCCCTCCTCCGAACCGTCGGGCGACGACTGCAGGAAGGCCGCGAGCATGCGGCGTTTCGCGAAGGTGTAGGCATTGAGCTGGTCGCGCCGAGATGCCATCTGTGCCTGTCTCTCCCCGTGTTCACATGTGCCGCGCTCGCCAGGTGTGACATGGTCCCCCGCCCCCGGTGTCAGAGCGGCCCCCTACTATGCCTGGTATCCGCGGGGACTTGCGGAGCGGGTAGGGTACCCGGGCCATCAAGGGCCTTGTGCGGTGCTGAAATACCGGCGAGTTGCTAGCAAAACGGGGGGATGGAGTGATGGCATCCGGAACGCGCGCCCGGTCCCGTGACCGATCGCGGACACGGGGCGCTGCGGCGCCCCCGCAGAGACCGGCGCAGCGGCCGGCCTCGCCGGGCGCATTCCGCTCCAAGGTGCGTTCGGGGCAGGTCGGGGCATTCCGGTTGCAGCGTCTTGTCCTGTTCGAGATCGCGGCCGCCGTCCTGCTCGTCGGATGGGTGATCGATCCCGTGGCCCTGGTGCCTGCGGCTGCCCTCGCAGTCTGTCTGGTGCTGCTCTCATTCCTCCGTCGCCGCGGCCGTTCCCTGCCCGAATGGCTGGCCACGGCGCAGGCGTTGCGTGCGCGGCAGCGGCGGGCGGCGAATACGCCGATACCGGAGGGCACGGAGCCCGGGCTGGCGCCAACCTTGGAGTGCGACCCGAGTCTGCGGACGTACACGTACGCCGGCCGTGACCGCCGGCATGTCGGAATCGTCGGGGACGGTACGTTCGTCACCGCGGTCCTCCATGTCGAGGCCGACGCCACCGCGCTGCGGGCCGAGCGGAACAGACAGCCGTTGCCGCTCTCTCTGGTATACGACGCCCTGGAGGTGGACGGTGTCCGGCTGGAGTCGGCGCAGGTCGTGCTCCACACCCAGCCCGCACCCGCGATCCATCTGCCCCAGCAGTCCGTGGCCGTCGCCAACTACGCGCCCTTGCAGGAACAGACGGGTGCGCCGGCCGTACGCATCACGTGGATCGCGTTGAAGCTCGACCCGGAACTGTGCCCGGAAGCCGTGGCCGCGCGCGGGGGCGGCCTGGTCGGAGCGCAGAAGTGTGTCGTGCGTGCCGCCGATCATCTCGCGAGCCGACTCACCGGAGCCGGATTCCGGACGACCCTCCTCGACGAGGAGCAGCTGATCTCCGCCATCGCCACTTCGGCCTGCGCCAACCCGCTGGTGACGGCGGAGGCGGGGCGGACGGACACGCGGGCGCGGCGGACCGAGGAGTCAGGCCGGAACTGGCGCTGCGACAACCGCAGACACACCACGTACTGGATCCGTCGGTGGCCCGCACTGGGTGGCGAGAGGGCGCCGTCGCTGCCGCAGCTCGTCGCTCTGGTCACTGCCGTCCCCACCCTCGCCACCACCTTCAGCCTCACGCTCAGGCGCGGGGAGCGGAAGGAGGTGTCCGTGTGCGGGCACCTGCGGGTGACCGGGCGCAGCGACGACGAACTCGTCGCCGCCCGGCGCGCAGTGCAGGCCGCGGCCCGGCACACGGGCATGGGACTCGCCCGCCTCGACCGGGAACAGGTACCCGGCATGCTCGCCACTCTGCCCCTCGGAGGTACCCGGTGACGGCGACGACCCCGCGCGTGGGACAGGCGGCGGCCACCGGCCGGGGCGAGCCGCAGACCTCTGCCCCCGGGCGGGCGCGTGAACTGCTGCGCCGCGGCTTCGGGTTGATCGGCCCGAGACACCCGCGGCACTCGGTGACCGTCGACCAACTGGGCACCCTCGCCCTCCCCGTCGCCGACGACGGCGTCGTCATCGGCGTGGACGCCGAGAGCCGGCCCGCGGTACTCGGGCTCAATCGGCCGATGCCGTACGACGTCGTCCTCATCGGCGGGCTGTGGACCGTGCAGGTCATCGCGCTCAGGGCGGCGGCGACGGGGGCGCGGGTCGCCGTGGAGACGGGGCGGGCGCAGGTCTGGATGCAGATGGTGCACGCCATGGGGGGCGGGCAGAACGGGATGGCCGTGTACGACGTCGGGCGGGTGCCGCCGCAGGGTGCCTCAGCCGGTACGCCGGTGCTGGTGGTGCGGGACTGCGGGATGCGGCCACCTCGCGGTCGGGTCGTCTCCGGGCCCTGGCAATCGGTGTTGACCCTGTTGCCGTACGTCAGCCCTGTCGCTCCGCGGCTCGTGCGGCAGGCGCGGCTGGTCGGGATTCAGAGGGTATCGCCGGACGAGGCCACGGAGCTGGGCCGGACGATGGCGCTCACCCGAGCCGAGATGGACTCCCTGCCGGGGCTCTCCGACGGTCTCACCCTGTGGTGTACCGATCGCGATCGGCAGTACGTGATGACACAGCCCACGGACGCGGAGACGGGGCTGTTGGGTACGCCACGCCGGGTGGACTGACAGACCTCGTAGCGAAAGCGCTCATAGAACCCGGTTTGTCAACTGTTGCGCCAGGAATTACGTCGCATTTGCGTGGCTTTCAAAGGCCGGCGTTGCTGTGGAGGGGCTGACGGGCCTGCCGGGGCGAGGCGTGTGGTGATTAGGCTGGTACAGGGCGCGACGTCAGAACCCGTGGAGTAGGCGTCGGCGTCCCAGGGGGAAGCGGGGGCGCCTGTGGATCGGACGGCCTCGGACGGCCTCCATACGCCTCAAACGACATCGCACGACGTCGGACGACAAGCAAGGGTCGCCCCAGCACGGCATGAGGGTGCTCGACCACACCAGGAGGAACACTGTGAGCAGCGATCGGGACGGGAACCGCGGGGGCTGGGCGACACCCGGCGATGACCAGCCCGACGCGGAGTCCGCGGCAGAGATGACGGGCGAGTTCACCATCGACTACGCGCCGCCGGCCTGGTACACGCAGAACGCCTCGGGGAGTTCGGGCTCGGGGCGGGGGGCGGGCGCGTCCGAGGACTCCAGTGCTTCCGGGGCGTCCGGGGGGTCCCGTCCGCAGGGCGGTTCCGGGGTGCAGGGTTCCGGGGTGCAGGGTTCCGGGGGGCGCGGGGGTTCCGGGGCGCCGAGCGGGCCGGTTCCGCCGCTGCCGGGGCTCACTCCGCCGCCACATGCCAACCCTTCCGGTGGGGCGTCGTCCATTCCGAGGCAGGGCCAGGGGCAGGGCTCCGGCTCGGCTCCGGCACCGGCTCCTTCTCCGGCTCCGGGAGCGCCCTTCACGCCGCCCGCGCCGTCGCCTGCTCCAGGGGCTTCGTTCACGCCTCCCGCGCCTCCCGCGCCCTCGCCGGGCACGCCCTTCACGCCGCCCGCGCCTGCTGCCGGGGGGCCGTCTACCGGAGGGCCGGCTGCCGTGCCCAGGCTTCCGGTGGGGTTCGAGCCGCAGGGGTCGCAGCAGTCGCAGGGAGCGCAGTCACCGGGGTCGCATCCGCAGGAGCGGACCGAGGCGGCCGCGGCGGATCCGGCCTCTCCTACAGCCGTGCCGAACATCCCCGTCGGTGGGTATCAGGCGCAGTGGGCGCCGGCCGCTCCGGCGGAAGCTCCGGCCACTCCCGAGGCTTCGGCCGCTCCGGCCACGCCCCCGGCTGCTTCGGCTGCTCCGGCTGCCGATGACGCGGAGCCGGAGAACGGTGATCTGGAGAGCGGTGCCACGATGCGCTTCTCCGCCGTTGCCCTGAAGCGGGAGATCGCGGAGCGTGCCGCCGAGGCCGAGGCCCGGCTGGAGTCGGCCGACGAGGACCGGGACGAAGACAAGAGCAGGGACGAGCACAGCGCGGTCGCTTCCGGTCCGGCTGACGGGGAGCAGCCGGGCGAGGAGTCCGGCGGTGACGTCGAGGACGCTCCGACCATCGCCGACGAGGACGTCTCCTCCGACACGGCGGCCGCGGTCGACGTGGCTGACGTGTCCGGTGCGGACGGTCCTGCTTCCGACGATGCCGCCAGCGGGAACGTGAACCCCGCGGTGACCGCACCGGAGGAGGAAGCTCCGGAGGCGGAGGCGGAGGCGGACGAGGCCGTGCCGCAGAATGCCGAGCCTGAGGACTCCGTGACTGCGGATGCGGACTCGGTGGATGCCGTGCCCGCGGCGGACGCGGTGACTGCCGATGAGGACCCGGCAGATGTAGTGCCCGCGGACGAGGTCACGGCCGCTCCCGAGCCGGCCGGCGCCCAGCCCGACGACGCCCCGCCCGCCGCCGCACAGCCTGCCGACGCCCCGGCTTCCGACGCCCGGGCCTTGGACTCAGAGCCCGCCGGCGCGGTGCCCGCCGACGCTGCTCCCGAGGACAGCGTTCCGCAGGACACCGCCGGGCCGGATGGGTCGGACGCACAGCCCGCCTGGACTCCCCCGGCCCCGCAGGCCATGCCGCCGCT
>NZ_DF968212.1:0-25503 GCF_001270025.1 Streptomyces azureus
TTCCTGCGCAACCACGACGAGCTCACGCTCGAGATGGTCACCGACGAAGAGCGCGACTACATGTGGGCCGAGTACGCCAAGGACCCACGGATGCGCGCCAACATCGGCATCCGGCGCCGTCTAGCCCCGCTGCTGGACAACGACCGCAACCAGATCGAGCTGTTCACGGCCCTGCTGCTGTCGCTGCCGGGCTCGCCGATCCTGTACTACGGCGACGAGATCGGCATGGGCGACAACATCTGGCTCGGCGACCGGGACGCCGTGCGCACGCCGATGCAGTGGACTCCGGACCGTAACGCGGGGTTCTCCTCCTGCGATCCGGGACGGCTGTTCCTGCCCACGATCATGGATCCGGTCCACGGCTACCAGGTCACGAACGTCGAGGCGTCCATGGCCTCGCCGTCGTCCCTGCTGCACTGGACCCGCCGCATGATCGAGATCCGCAAGCAGAACCCGGCCTTCGGTCTCGGCTCGTACACCGAGCTGCCGTCGACGAACCCGGCGGTCCTGGCGTTCCTGCGGGAGTACGAGGACGACCTGGTGCTGTGCGTGAACAACTTCTCGCGTTTCGCGCAGCCCACGGAGCTGGATCTGAGCGCCTTCGAGGCGCGGCACCCGGTGGAGCTGTTCGGCGGGGTCCGGTTCCCGGCGATCGGCGAGCTGCCGTATCTGCTGACGCTGGCAGGTCACGGGTTCTACTGGTTCCGGCTCCGCAGGGACTCCCTGTGAGGCCTGAGGCGGTCTGAGAGGACCTGATCAGGCCTGAATTGCGGGGCGGGCCGCAAACCCCCGTGGCGGGGCGTTTCTCCCGCCCCGCCCGGGGCACGCATCAGTAACACCCCGCCCACCCGCGTGAGCCGGAGGGGCGCCGCCGGCACCTGCTGAAGGCCCCGGAGGCGCACCAATCATGGGTGAAAGGACGCGACGCCATGTCGGAAGCCGTCACACGCACCGTCACCACCCCGCCCGGCCTTCTTGCCTCCCTCGATCCGCT
Source organism: Streptomyces azureus (assembly GCF_001270025.1). Lineage (NCBI taxonomy): Bacteria > Bacillati > Actinomycetota > Actinomycetes > Kitasatosporales > Streptomycetaceae > Streptomyces > Streptomyces azureus. The sequence goes on from NZ_DF968212.1 coordinate 995, forward strand.
GCTGCGGGAGTGGCTGCCGCGGCAGCGCTGGTTCGCGGGCAAGGGGCGTCCGGTCACCGGGTTCACGCTGGTCGAGGCCACCGAGCTGCTCCCGTCCAACGGCAAGCTGGGCCTGTACCACCTGCTCGTCCGCGCCCACCAGCCGCTCGTGCCCTCCCATGGCGCGCCCGGCCATCCCGGCGACTGCTACCAGCTGCTGATAGGCGTGCGCGAGGCGCTGCCGCCTCGGCTGGCGCCCGCGCTGATCGGACACCTGTCGACGGGGCCGCTGGCCGGCCGGACGGCCTACGACGCCCTGCACGACGCCCGGCCCGCCGAGCTGCTCCTGGAGGCGCTGCGCACCCAGGCCCGGATCGGCGGGCTCCGCTGCGAGCGGGACCTCGACCAGGACATCCGGTCCGGTCTGGTGCCACGCGTGGTGACCGCGGAACAGTCCAACTCGTCGATCGTCTACGGAGATACGTTCATCCTGAAGCTGTTGCGGCGGATCGTGCCCGGGGTCAACCCGGACCTGGAACTGCCGCTGGCGCTGGCGCGCGAGGGCTGCCCCCGGGTGCCCGCGCCGACGGCCTGGATGGTCGCGGACGTCGACCCCACGGCGGACCCGGTGATCTCCTCCGGCGCGGCCGACCTGACCGGCCAGCCGTACGTGCTGGGGGTGCTCCAGCCGTTCGTGCAGGGCGCCTCCGACGGCTGGGAGCTGGCGCTGCGCGAGCTGGCCAAGGGCGAGGACTTCGGCGCCGAGGCGCGGGCGCTGGGGCGGGCCACCGCCGAGGTGCACACCGCGCTGGCCCGGGCGCTGCCGACGGTCACGCTCGGTCACACGCAGCTCCAGTTCATGGTGGACGGCATGATCGAGCGGCTGGAGGCGGCCGTCCAGGCGGTGCCCGCGCTGCGGCCGTACGCCGACGGGCTGCGGTCGGCGTTCACGGCGCTGGGCGATCTGGCCGCCGAGGGCCGCACCTGGACCGCGCAGCGCGTGCACGGCGATCTGCACCTCGGGCAGTGCCTGCGCTCGCCGGCCGGCGAGTGGTGGCTGATCGACTTCGAGGGCGAGCCGGCCCGGCCGCTGGCCGAGCGGCGCATGCCGCAGCCGGCGGTGCGGGACGTCGCCGGCATGCTGCGCTCCTTCGACTACGCGGCCCGCTCGGCCGATCCGCCGCAGCCGGACTGGGCCGAGACGTGCCGGTCCGCCTACTGCTCCGGGTACGCGGAGGCCTCCGGCCTCGATCCGCGCACCGACCCGGTGCTGCTGCGTGCCTACGAGACGGACAAGGCGATCTACGAGGTGGTGTACGAGGCCCGGCACCGCCCAGACTGGCTGCCGGTGCCCCTGGCCGCCATAGACCGGCTCGCCTCGTCCGGCCACCTGACCTGACCTGACTGACCCACCTGCGTCCTGGAGGCTCCGCCCGTGACCCCCCGCCCTGAGTCCAGCGGTTCCCGTCCCAAGGGGACGGCCGGGGAGAAGATCCCCGAGCAGCCCACGGCCGCCCAGAAGAAGAGTGCCGCGAAGAAGACGGCGGTGCCGAAACAGGCAGCGGCCAAGAAGGCGACGGACCCCGCGAAGAAGGCCGCCGTCAAGAAGACGGCCGCCACGCAGTCACCCGCGACGAAGGCCGCGGCCAAGAAGACGGCCCCGGCGAAGACGACCGCGAAGACGACCGCGAAGAAGGCCGTCGAGAAAAAGGCCGTCGCGAAGAAGGCGGCTCCTGAGCAGGCCACCGCGACGAAGGCCACGGCCGAGAGGGCGACCGCGAAGAAGACGGCCGCCAAGAAGACGACGGCGAAGAAGACCACAGCCAAGAAGGCCACAGCCACCAAGGCGACGGCCACGAAGGCGGTTGCCAAGAAGGCGACGACGAAGAAGGCGGTCGCCAAGAAGGCCACGACTGCGAAGGCGGCCGCCACCAAGGCCACCGCCGCCACCAAGCCTCTCGCCAAGAAGGCCCCCGCGAAGAAGGCCACGGCCAAGAAGGCCACCGCAGGGACAGCCACCGCGGGGAAAGCCACCGCCGCGCCCGCCCAGACCGTCCCGCCGGAGATGGAGCTCGCCGTCTCGCCCGCCCTCGGCTCGGCGGACCGCGACCGGCTGCTCAACGGCACGCACCACGACCCGCACTCCGTGCTCGGCGCACACCCCGTGCCCGGCGGGATCGCGTTCCGGGCGTTCCGGCCGTACGCCCTGTCGGTGACCGTCGCCGCCGGCGAGGTGCGGGCGGTGCTGCAGGACGACGGGGAGGGGTTCTTCTCCGGCCTGCTGCCGCTGCGGGAGGTCCCGGAGTACCGGTTGCTCGTGGAGTACGAGGGGACGGTCCTGGACACCGAGGACGCCTACCGTTTCCTGCCCACCCTGGGCGACCTCGACCTGCACCTGATCGGCGAGGGCCGGCACGAGGAGCTGTGGACGGCGCTGGGCGCGCACCCGATGACCCACCAGGGCGTGACCGGCACCCGGTTCTCGGTGTGGGCGCCGAACGCGCTCGGCGTGCGCGTGGCCGGCACCTTCAACTTCTGGGACGGCACCGGCCACGTCATGCGGTCGCTGGGCTCCTCGGGCGTGTGGGAGCTGTTCCTGCCGGACATCGGCGAGGGCGAGCTGTACAAGTTCGAGATCACCCGCCCCGACGGTTCGAAGACGATGCGCGCCGACCCGCTGGCCCGCCGCACGGAGGTGCCGCCCGCGACCTCGTCGGTCATCACGTCCTCCGGGTACGAGTGGGGCGACGCCGAGTGGCTGGCCCGGCGCGCGGAAGCCCCGGCGCACGAGGCGCCGTTCTCGGTGTACGAGGTACATCTGCCGTCCTGGCGGCCTGGACTGACGTACCGTCAACTGGCCGAGCAGCTCCCGGGCTACGTGAAGAACCTGGGCTTCACGCACGTGGAGCTGATGCCGGTCGCCGAGCACCCGTTCGGGGGCTCCTGGGGGTACCAGGTCACCGGGTTCTACGCGCCGACGGCCCGGCTGGGCACGCCCGACGACTTCCGGTTCCTGGTCGACTCGCTGCACCGGGCCGGCATCGGCGTGCTGATGGACTGGGTGCCCGCGCACTTCCCGCGCGACGACTGGGCGCTGGCCGAGTTCGACGGCCGGCCCCTGTACGAGCACGCGGATCCGCTGCGGGCCGCGCACCCCGACTGGGGCACGCTGGAGTTCGACTACGGGCGCAACGAGGTGCGCAACTTCCTCGTCGCGAACGCCTTGTACTGGTGCGAGGAGTTCCACATCGACGGGCTGCGCGTGGACGCGGTGGCGTCGATGCTCTACCTCGACTACTCGCGCGAGCCGGGCCAGTGGACGCCCAACGAGTACGGCGGCCGGGAGAACCTGGACGCGGTGGCGTTCCTCCAGGAGATGAACGCGACGCTCTACCGCAGGGTGCCCGGCGTGGTCACGATCGCCGAGGAGTCGACCGCCTGGGACGGCGTCACCCGGGCCACGCACCACAAGGGCCCGAGCGGCTTCGGCGGGCTCGGGTTCGGGCTGAAGTGGAACATGGGCTGGATGCACGACTCGCTCCAGTACATGAGTTACGAGCCGGTGTACCGCAAGCACCACCACCACGAGATGACGTTCTCGATGGTGTACGCGTACAGCGAGAACTACGTCCTGCCGATCTCCCACGACGAGGTCGTGCACGGCAAGCGCTCCCTGGTGTCGAAGATGCCGGGCGACTGGTGGCAGCAGCGCGCCAACCACCGGGCGTACCTGGGCTTCATGTGGGCCCACCCCGGCAAGCAACTGCTGTTCATGGGGCAGGAGTTCGCCCAGGGCGCCGAGTGGTCCGAGGCGCATGGCCCGGACTGGTGGCTCCTCGATCCGGGCTACGGGGCCGAGGCCGAGCACCGGGGCGTGCGTGACCTGGTCCGCGACCTCAACACCGTCTACCGCGCGACTGAGGCGCTGTGGCGGCTCGACACGGACCCGGCCGGCTTCGAGTGGGTGGTCGGGGACGCCGCCGACGACAACGTCCTGGCGTTCCTGAGGCTGGACCCGGAGGGCAACCCGCTGCTGTCGGTGTCCAACTTCGCGCCGGTCGTCCGCCAGGACTACCGCCTGGGCGTACCCGAGGACGTCCCGGCCTGGCACGAGGCGGTCAACACCGACGCCGCCGTCTACGGCGGCAGCGACGTCACCAATCCCGACCCGGTCAAGCCGGAGGCACAGCCGTGGCACGGCCGCCCGGCGAGCATCCGGCTGACCCTGCCGCCGCTGTCGACGCTGTGGCTGCGCCCGGCGTAGGCGGCCTGTGACATCGCTGTGACGGGAGGCGTGGCTTCCGTCACAGCCCGTCCGGTCCGGGCCTGGTGGGGTGGCGGCATGCGCTGTGCCACCCCACTCACGTCTCAGGCCCTGCCCCCGCGGGGAAGAGGGTGACTCTGCTCCCGGTCTTCCTCGGGCTCGTCGTCTGCTGGGTCGCGCTGCGAGGGCTGCTGGCGCATCCGCTGCTGCCGCTGGGGGTGCGGACCTCGGTGTTCTGGGCGGTTCCGCTCGGCGCCGTCACGTGGATGTACATCATGGCCGCGGACGACTACGTGCTGTTCCCTGATACGGCTCCCTGCCCCAGGGAGCCGTATCAGGAGGGCGTCATCGGCAGCGGCAGGGTGTCGGGCGTCTCCACGCCGTTTCCGCCGCGCGCCTACTGCCGGTGGAAGGACGGCATCGTCTACGACCTCGCACCCGGGGCCGAGTTCCTCTTCTGGGTCTTCTTCGCCCTGACGGTCGTCCCCCTCGCGGCCGGACTGTGGCACGCCCTGCGGGATCCGAAGTCCCTCCTCCGGTAGGCGCGTCCGCCAGGGGGTTACGCGAACGCCTCCGACAGGGACTCGGGCAGCTCCCCGGTGTGCAGCACCCCCAGTCGCTGGGTGGCCCGGGTCAGGGCGACGTACAGGTCGCTCGTGCCGTAGCGGGCGGGTTCGACCACGAGGACGGAGTCGAACTCCAGGCCCTTGGCCTGGCGCGGGTCGAGGAGGACGACCGACTGGGTGAGGTCCGGTTCGGCGCCCGCCGTCACGCCGTCCAGCCGGGCCGCGAGGCCGCGGTGGAGGTCGCGCGGGGCGATCACCGCGAGCCGTCCCTCGTCAGGGGTGAGCTCCTCGGCCGCCTTGGCGACGGCGCCCGGGAGGTCGTCGGTGGCCCGCGCCCAGGGGCGTACGCCCGTGGAGCGGACCGAGCTCGGCGGCTCGAACTCCGGCTGCTCGGCGCGTACCACGGCTGCGGCGACGTCCATGATCTCGGCCGGGGTGCGGTAGTTGACGCCCAGCCGGGTGTGCTCCCAGCGGTCCTCGACGTACGGGGCGAGGATGCCGGACCAGGAGCCGACACCGGCGGCCTCCGCGGTCTGCGCGGGGTCGCCGACGAGGGTCATCGAGCGGGTCGGGCTGCGCCGCATCAGCAGCCGCCACGCCATCGGCGACAGCTCCTGCGCCTCGTCCACGATGATGTGCCCGAACGCCCAGGTGCGGTCGGCGGCGGCGCGCTCGGCGGCGCTGCGGTGGTCGTCCTCCTCGTGCCGTTCGGCGAACCGCTCGGCGTCGATGATGTCGTGCGCGGAGAGCACCTCGGAGGACTCGGGGTCGTCCTCCTCCTTGTCCTCGAACTCGTACGTGCGGGACGCGTACGACACGTCCAGCACTCCCTGCGCGTAGGCGATCTGCCGCTCCCGCTCGCGCTGCGCGCGCTCCCGGGCCAGCCGGTCGTCCTCGCCGAGGAGTTCGGCGGCCTCGTCGAGCAGCGGCACGTCCGCGACGGTCCAGCGCCGCGTCACCGGGCGGCGTACGGCGGCGGCGTCCTCGGCGGGCAGGAACTCCTCGGGTGCGGCGAGGAAGTCGGCGACGAGCCGCTGTGGGGCCAGCAGCGGCCACAGCTGGTCGATGGCCGCCCAGACCTCGGGGTTCTCGGCGAGGTCGTCGCGGATCTGGGTGATGTCGCTGGGGTCGAGCAGGCTGGACCCGTCGAAGGGATCGGTGCCGATCCGCTCGGCGTACAGCTCGGTGAGGGTGTTGAGGATGTGCCCCTCGAAGTGCTCGCGGGCGGCGTTGTGCGGCAGCTTCGCGGCGCGGGTGCGCTCGCGGGCGACGCCGACGAGGCCGTCGTCCAGCATGAGCACCTCGCGCTCGTGCTCGATGGTGATCACCGGGTCGGGCAGCGCCTGCCGGCTGCGCACGACCTCGGCGAGGACGCCGGCCATCTCCGCGCGGCCCTTCACGGCGGCGGCCTCGGGCGTGTCGGTGGCGGTCGCCTTCACCCCGGGGAACAGCTCGCCGACGGTCGCGAGGAGCACGCCGGTCTCGCCGAGGGAGGGCAGCACCTCGCCGATGTAGCCGAGGAACGCCGGGTTGGGCCCGACGATCAGCACCGCCCGCTTGGCGAGCAGTTCCCGGTGCTCGTACAGCAGATACGCGGCGCGGTGCAGGGCGACGGCCGTCTTGCCGGTGCCCGGGCCGCCCTCCACCACGAGCACGCCGCGGTGCGGGGCGCGGATGATGCGGTCCTGGTCGGCCTGGATGGTCTGCACGATGTCGCTCATCCGGCCGGTGCGCGCGGAGTTGAGCGCGGCGAGCAGCACGGCGTCGCCCGTCGGGTCCTCGTGGCCCGTGCGGGTCTCGTCGCCGAGGTCGAGGATCTCGTCGTGCAGGTGGGTGACCCGGCGGCCGTCGGTGGCGATGTGCCGCCGGCGCCTGAGCCCCATCGGGGTGTGGCCGGTGGCCAGGTAGAAGGGGCGGGCGACGTCGGCACGCCAGTCGATCAGGACCGGTGTGCGGTCGGCGTCGTCCCTGCGCAGGCCGATGCGCCCGATGTGGTGGGTCACGCCCGAGGTGAGGTCGATCCGGCCGAAGCACAGGGAGCCGTCCACCGCGTTCAGCGCGGCGAGCAGTCCGGACCGCTCGGCGACGAGGATGTCCCGCTCCAGTCTGGCCTGCATGGGGGTGTCGCCCTGCGCGAGCGCGTCCGTGACGGAGGTCTCGGCGTCGCCGCGCAGCGCGTCCACGCGCGCGTACAACCCGTCGATGAATTCCTGCTCCTGCCGCAATTCATCGTCCGGAAATTCGGTGTTTGACAATTCCGCTCCCGCCCGGATATACTGTGCTCACTGAACTTAACTGTGGCTTCAATCGACTTGAAGTCACGAACAGACAAATATACGCAAGGAAATCCCCCGAGCGCAATTGCTCGGGGGATTTCGTCGTTTCGGACCGTATCCGGGCGCGTCGCCTACAGCACGTCGGCCAGTTCCTCCAGCAGCCGCCGCTTGGCCCGCGCGCCCACCATCGCCTTCACGGGCTCACCGCCGCGGAACACCATGAACGTCGGCATCGACAGCACCTTGCAGGCGTTCGTGGTCTACGGGTTGGAGTCCACGTCGAGCTGCACCACCTTCAGCCGGTCGCCCTCCTCAAAGGCGAGGGCCTTCAGCACCGGCCCCATCTGCCGGCAGGGCGGACACCAGTCGGCGGTGAACTCCACCAGCACCGGCAGGTCCGCGCCGATCGCCTCCGCCTCGAAGTCCGCGTCCGTCACGTCGATCACCACGTGTGCCTCCCCAACTCGCACTGCGGCTCCGGGCCTCCCGGAGTCTCCGCCTCGGCGGCCGGCTCGGCCCGCGCCAGCTGCCGGGCGACCGTCTCCCGCACGGCCGTCAGCTGACCGATCAGGGAGTCGAGTTCGTCCAGCTTGCGCCGGTAGACCGCGAGCGACGCCGGGCACGTGTCGCCCTCGGGGTGCCCGGCCCGCAGACACTCCACGAAGGGACGCGTCTCCTCCAGGTCGAACCCGAAGTCCTGCAACGTCCTGATCTGCTCCAGCAGTCTCAGGTCGAACCCGTCGTACGTCCGGTACCCTCCCCCAAGCTCTCGGCTTCGCTCGAGCAGGGGGGACCCCCATCCTCACGCCGCGCGGGCAGCCGCCCCCGCGACTCGTAGTACCGCAGCGTCCGCGTCGTGGTCCCGGCCCGTGCGGCCAGCTCGCCGATTCGCATACGGTCGAACGTAGTCCTTGACGCCGACGTCAAGGCAACAGCGGCTTCCGCTCCACCGGGGAGGTCAGCACGATCGACGTCGTGGTGCGGCCCAGCGCGGAGACCGCCTCCAGCACCTCCTCCAGGTGGACGGTGTCCCGGACGGCGGCCTTGAGGATCCAGCAGTCCTCCCCGACCACGTGGTGCACCTCGGTGATCTCGGGCCGCTCGATCAGTTCCAGGGTCCTGGGATGTTTGAGGTTGTAGCCGCCGTGCGGGTCGACCCGGATGAACGCCTGGATGCCGTAGCCGAGCCGGGCCGGCACGACATGGGCGCCGTAGCCGCTGATCACGCCCGCCGCCTCCAGTCGTCGCACGCGCTCGGTGACCGCCGCCGGGCTGAGCCGGACCCGGCGGCCCAGCTCGCTGAGCTTGATCCGGCCGTCGGTCTGGAGCAGCTGGAGGATCTGCCGGTCCAGGGCGTCGAAGGCCACCGAGGTTTCGTCGGCGGCGGTGCGCGGATGCCGTGGTTCTTTCGGCGTAGCCGCCTGAACTCCCATGGTTCCCCCTTCAAAGCGTGGATGTGCGCCAGGAGAATTATGGTCATGGAAAAGGCCCTGGAAGTCCTGGTCATCGGCGGGAACCGTTACGTCGGAAAGCGTCTGCTCGCACGGCTGCTCACCGAAGGGCACCGCGTCACCGTGCTGAACCGGGGATCATCTCCGCCGCCGGCCGGGGTGGAGCAGCTGGTCGCCGACCGGGACGACGAGCGGTCCCTGACCGAGGCGCTCGGCTCGCGCGTCTTCGACGTCGTCGTCGACCAGGTCTGCTACACACCCCGCCAGGCGGCACTCGCCCGCCGCGTCTTCACCGGCCGCACCCGCCGCTATGTGATGACCTCCACGGTCGAGGTGTACGAGTACGAGGACTCCCCCGCCCTCGTGCGCGAGGAGGCCGTCGACCCGGCCACGGTCACCGTGGAGCTCGGGCTGCCCTGGGACGACCCGGCGTTCCTGGAGGCCAACTACGGGGAGGGCAAGCGGCAGGCCGAGGCGGTCCTCGCGGCCGACGGCCCGGCGTTCCCGTACACGGCGGTGCGAGTGGCCCATGTGCTGGGCGGGGCCGACGACTTCACCGGGCGGCTGGCGCACTACGCCGAGCGGATACGCACCGGCGAGCCGATCGCCGTCCCGGTGGTGAACCGGCCCGCCACCTACGTCCACGTGGAGGAGATCGGCCGGTTCCTCGCCTGGGCGGCGGGCGAGGACTTCACCGGGCCGGTGAACGCCGCCTCCCACGGGACGCTGACCACCGAGGAGTTGTGCGAGGCGGTTGCCGCGCACGTCCCGGGCGGCCGGACCGTGTTCGGGCCCGTCGAGGTCGGCGAGGTCTCCCCGTTCTCCTTCCGCCGCTCCTACGGCATGGACAACGCCCGGGCCGCCCGGCTCGGCTTCACCTTCACCGACGCCCGGCAGTGGCTGCCGCGTGCCGTCGCCGAAACGCTCGGGAAGGGCGACTGACATGCGGTACAGGACACTTGGCGGGCTGCGGGTGAGCGCGATCGGGCTCGGCGCGATGCCGCTGTCCATCGAGGGCCGGCCGGACGAGACGCGCGCCCTGGCCACCGTGCACGCCGCGCTCGACGCGGGCGTGACCCTCCTCGACACGGCCGACTCGTACCATCCGCCGGGCGCGGAGCCCGGCCACAACGAACGTCTGCTGGCCCGCGCGCTGGCCACGTACGGCGGTGACACCTCCGGCGTGCTGGTGGCGACGAAGGGCGGCCGTGGCCGTCCGGCCGGCGGCGACTGGACGGTGAACGGCTCCCCGCGCCACCTCAAGGCCGCCGCCGAGGCCTCCCGCAAGCGCCTCGGTGTGGAGACGATCGGCCTCTACCAACTCCACAAGCCGGACCCCGCGGTGCCCTTCGAGGAGTCGGTCGGCGCCCTGCGCGAACTGCTCGACGCGGGCACGATCCGGCTGGCCGGGGTGTCCAACACGGACGCGGACCAGATCCGCCGGGCGCGCGAGATCCTCGGCGAGAAGCTGGTGTCGGTCCAGAACCGGTACTCCCCGGCCGTCCGGGACAGCGAGCCGGAGCTGCGGCTGTGCGCGGAACTGGGGCTGGCGTTCCTGCCGTGGAGCCCGCTGGGCGGGCTGGCCCGCAGCTCCCTGGACGGGCCGTCGCGCACCGAGGGCAGGGAGCGCCTGGCCGCCTTCCACGAGGTCGCGGCGGACCGCGGTGTCAGCCCCCAGCAGGTCGGCCTGGCCTGGCTGCTGGCGCGCTCCCCCGCCGTCGTCCCGATCCCGGGGGCGAGCCGGCCGGAGACGGCCAGGGACTCGGCGGCCGCGGCGGACCTGCGGCTCAGCACGGAGGAACGGGCACGCCTGGACGAGGCCGCCGGGCCCTGAGGCCGGTCACTCGAAGGAGTCGTCCAGCCCTTCCTCCGCGTCCTCGGCGCCCCGCACCCCGAGCAGCCGCCGGGTCAGCCGGTCGTGGTCGGAGAGGAGTTCGTCCAGGGCGGCGCGGACGTCCCGCGCCTCGGTGCGGGGCGACTCGCGCTCGGCGGCGATCAGCACGGACCGGCGGACGAGCTCCTTGGTGAAGGACGCCGTCGTGCCCTCCGTGCGGGCCACCACCTCGTCGGTGATCTCCTGGTCCAGGCCGAGGCCGGAGCCGTACAGACCCAGCAGACGGGCACGGCCGTCCGCGTCCGGCAGGGGGATCTCCACGGCCAGGTCGACGCGCCCGGGGCGCTGGGCGAGGGCCGGTTCCAGCAGGTCGGCGCGGTTGGTGGTGAGCAGGAAGGCGACGTCGGCGTCGTCGCCGAGGCCGTCCATCTCGTTCAGGACCGTCAAGAGCAGCGGCTGCTCGCCACCGCCGTAGTCGCGGGCCTCGGCGATCAGGTCGCAGTCCTCCAGGACGACCAGCGCGGGCTGGAGCATCCGGGCCAGGGCGCAGGCCGGGCCGATGGCCTCGATGCTGGTCCCGGACAGGACGACGACCGTGAACTCGGGCAGGTGGGACAGGAGGTAGCGGATGGTGTGGGTCTTGCCGGTGCCGGGCGGGCCGTACAGCAGCAGTCCCCGGCGCAGGTGCTGGCCGGCCGCGCGCAGTTGCTCCCGGCGCCGGGCCACGCCCACGACCTGCCGCTCCACCCGCTCCAGCAGTCCGTCCGGGAGCACGATGCCGTCCCTGGTCAGTCCGGGCCTGCGGTGGAAGCGGAACGGTCCGAGGCCGGTGCCGAACTCCGAGCCCTCGAAGGACAGGATCTGCCCCCGGAAGATGTTGAGTTCGCGCACGAGCACGTCGATCTCGGCGAGCAGCCGGTCGGCGAACGCCTTCTCCCCGGCCAGCACCTCGATCTCCACCTTGTTGCGCCCGTACTCGTCCTGCGGCCCCCGCAACAGCACGGCGAACCGCTCCTCGCCCTCCGCCCCGAGGTAGAAACCGCAGGACACACAGGCGAGTTCGGCATCGGGCGAGACCGGCAGCTGGGCGTAGTCGACGGCCCCGACGGTGAACCGGCCGTACCGGTTGGCCGCTTCGAGGATGTCGCCGAGCGTCAGGTCACCGTGGTGCTGCGCCCCGCGCATGCCGATGAGCTCGAACGACCGCCCCTCCCCCGCGAACCAGCGTTCCAGCGCGAGATGCACGTTGGGCAGGTCGTAGGAGGGATAGGCCACCTTGACCACGGGCCGCTCCCCGGCGCCGGCCCCCAGATGCTCCCGGAGCCGTCCGGACAGATCACGAGCACCGTCACGGTCCTGCCGCCCGGGCCGGGCCACCGCCATCAGGAACTCCTGGAACAGCTCACCGACCTGCTCCATGGACAACGGAGACGCCTCCCGCTCCGCCCCGTACCGGGCCCGGTACTCGTTCGAGCTCATGATCTCGACCTCGCCCGCTTCCCCCATGCGTCCCTCCACACGTCAGGCCTCTTCTCGGGGGCGCGGAACTAACCGACGGACTCCGACTCCCTGTCCTCGGCGCCTTCGTCCACGGGCTCCCCCTTACGCGGCAGCAACACAGCCACGACCACCGTACCGACACCCAGGATCACGGCCCCGGCCGAACTCGTGTGCGCGACCGCGTCGGCGAAGGAGGACCCCACCGCGTCGGCCATCTGCCGGGCTCCGTCGGCCAGTTGCCCGGCCTGCGCCCGCAGCCGCTCCGCCTGCTGCGGGTCACTCGTGTGCGCCGCCTGCTCGGCCAGCTGCCTGGCCCGGTCCCCGATGCCCTGCGCCACGGCGTACCCGGCCCCGACGGAGTCCTGAGCCGTCTCCAGGGAGGAGCCGGGGAGCCGGCTGCCGGCCGTCGCGTCCGAGAGATGCCCGGAGTACGACGTCGCCAGGAGCGAGCCGAGGATGGCGATGCCGAGCGAACCGCCGAGCTCCAGCGACGTGTCGTTCACCGCGCCGCCGACGCCCAGCTCGGACTCCGGGAACGCCCCCATGATCGCGTCCGTGCAGGGTGACAGCGCGAGCCCGATCGCGAGGCCGAGCACGATCAGGGGCGCGACGAAGTCGCCGTACGACGACCCGGAGTCGACCTGGGTGAGCAGCGCCAGGGCCGCCGTGCCGCCGACCATGCCGGCCGTGACGGTCCACTTCATGCCGACCCGCGGGGTGAGGTAGCCGGTGAGGGCGGAGCCCACGAAGACGGCACCGGCCAGCGGGAGCATGCGCATACCCGTGTCCAGGGCGTCGTAGCCGAGGACGAACTGGAGGTGCTGGGTCAGGTAGTAGAAGGCACCGAAGACGGCCAGGAAGAACAGTGCGACGGCGAGGTTGGAGCCCGCGAAGCGCCGGTCGGTGAAGCGGCGCACGTCGAGGACGGGACGCGGGTGGCGCAGCTCCCAGAGCACGAAGGCCACGAGCGCGACGCCCGCGACGCCGGCCGCCGTGACGGCCTTGGCGCCCCAGCCGAAGTGCGGACCCTCGATGATCATGTAGACGAGCGCGGCGATCCACACCACCGACAGCAGTCCGCCACCGTAGTCGATACGCCCGTGGTGACCGGCCTTGGACGGCGGTACGAGGGCGAGCGCGCCGACGATCGCCAGTGCGGCGACGGGGACGTTGATGAGGAACGTCGACGACCAGCCGTGGTGCTCCAGCAGCGCCCCGGCGACCAGCGGACCGGCCGCGATGGCGAGCCCGGCGGTGGCGGTCCACAGGGTGATGGCCTTGGCGCGTTCGGCGCGCGGGAAAGTCGCCGCGAGCAGGGACAGTGTGGCGGGCATGATCATCGCGGCGCCGGCGCCCATCACGGCACGCGCCGCGATCACCGCGTCGGCGCTGCCGGCGAGGTAGCCGGAGACGGCGCCGCCGGCGAACACGACCAGCCCGAGGACGAGCGCGCCCCGGCGGCTGTACTTGTCACCTATCGCGCCGAGCAGCAGCATCAGCGCGGCGTACGGGACGGTGTAGCCGTCGATGACCCACTGGAGGTCGGCGCTGGACAGGCCCAGGTCCTCGGTCATGTCCGGCGCGGCGACGGTGAGGGCGGTGTTCGCCATCACGATGATCAGCAGGCTCAGGCAGAGCACGAGGAGCGCCCACCAGCGCCGGGCGTAGGGGCGGTCCATCCTCTCGGCCGGTTCGGTCATGACGAGTCGCATGGCAGGGGTCGCCTTCCTCACTGACTTGCACAGGGGTGTGCATTTGCACAGCACTGTGCAATGTACGTCGTTGCACACCGCTGCGCAAATCGATGGAGGAAGGGGCACAATGGCGTCCATGACCACGGGCACCACCAGCCGCGCCGACGCCAACCGGCGCCGCATCCTCGACGTCGCCCTCGGCGAGCTGCTGCGCGACCCCGACGCGTCCATGGACCAGATCGCACGCGCCGCGGGCGTCGTACGGCGGACGGTGTACGGGCACTTCCCGAGCCGCGAGGCGCTGATCAGCACGCTCGTCGACGAGGCGGTTCAGGCCCTGTCGGCCGCGCACGCGGCGGGCCGCGAGGGGGTGGAGGACCCGGCGGAGTCGGTGGCCCGCTCGGTGCTGGCGGTGTGGGAGCTCGCCGACCGCTACCGGCTGCTGATCGCGCTCGCCCAGCGCACGGTCACCATGCAGGGCATCAGGGAGCGGCTCGCCCCGGTCCGGGAGGCCGCCACCGGCGTGCTCCGGCGCGGCCTCGACGAGGGCGTCTTCAGCTCACCGCTGCCGGCTCCGGCCCTGGCCTACGTGCACGAGCAGATGCTGGTCGCGCTGATGGAGGCGGTGAACGACGGGCTCGTGGCAGCGCAAGAGGCGGGCCACTGCGCCGCGGTCACGGTACTGACCGCGGCGGGCGTGCCCGCCTCTGAGGCCACCGAACTGGTGGCGAAGCTGAACGATTGATCTTCTCTGCGTACGAACCGGGCGGCTGAGCGACGGGGGGACACTCAGCCGCCCGGAGTCTCGGGGCGCGGCGCGCGGCCGTCAGGCCTTGGCCAGCTCCTTCTCGCCGCCCTGGTCGGGCACCTCGGCGTGGTCCGCGGCGGGACCGCCGTGGCCGTCGTCGAGCAGCGTCTCCTCGTCGAAGGGCAGCTGACCGGCCAGGACCTGGTTCACGCGGTCCTTGTCGATCTCCTTCGTCCAGGTGCCGATCAGCACGGTGGCCACGGCGTTGCCGGCGAAGTTGGTCAGCGCGCGGGCCTCGCTCATGAAGCGGTCGATGCCGACGACGAGGCCGATGCCGTCCACCAGGGCCGGCTTGTGCGACTGAAGACCGCCGGCCAGGGTCGCGAGGCCGGCGCCGGTGACACCGGCGGCGCCCTTGGAGGCGACCAGCAGGAAGAGCAGCAGCGGGATCTGCTCGCCGACCGACATCGGCGTACCCATGGCGTCGGCGATGAACAGCGAGGCCATGGTCATGTAGATCATGGTGCCGTCGAGGTTGAAGGAGTAGCCGGTCGGGACGGTGATGCCGACCACCGGCTTGCTGATGCCCAGGTGCTCCATCTTCGCGATGAGCCGCGGAAGCGCGGACTCGGAGGAGGAGGTGGACAGGATCAGCAGGAACTCACGGCCCAGGTACTTGAAGAGGGTGAAGATGTTCAGTCCGGCGACGACGCGCACCAGGATGCCGAGCACGATGAAGACGAACAGGAAGCAGGTGACGTAGAAGCCGAGCATCAGCACGGCGAGGCTCTTGAGCGCCTCCAGGCCGGCGGAGCCGGTGACGGCGGCGATGGCACCGAAGGCACCGATCGGGGCGGCCCACATCACCATGGCGAGGATGCGGAAGACGAGCCGCTGGATGTGCTCGATACCGCGCAGGATCGGCTGGCCCGCCGAGCCCATGCCCTGGAGCGCGAAGCCGGCGAGCAGGGCGATCAGCAGGGTCTGCAGGACCGACTCGTTGGTGAAGGCGGACACGATCGTGGTCGGGATGATGCCCAGCAGGAAGTCGGTGGTGTTCGTGGTGGCCTCGGGGTCGACCTGTGCGTGACCGGCCTCCTTGACCGCGTCGGTCATCGCGAGGGCCGAGCCCGGCTCCAGGATGTTGCCGACGACCAGACCGATGCCCAGCGCGACCAGCGACATGATCGTGAAGTAGACCAGGGCGATACCGCCGACGGCACCGACCTTGGCGGCCTTCCGTACCGAGCCGATGCCCAGCACGATGGTGCAGAAGATGATCGGCGAGATCATCATCTTGATCAGGTTCACGAAGCCGGTCCCGATCGGCTTCAGCCCGACCGCGAAGTCCGGTGCGGCCAGACCCACCGCGATACCGGCGGCGACCGCGATGATCACCGCGATGTAGAGATAGTGCGTGCGGTCCCGCTTGGCTTTGGGTGCGGCAGGTGCCGTATCGGCTGCGCTGGTCACGGCGGCCCTCCTTGACGACGTCGTCGGCATCACCGGCGTGCGGCTCACGTCCGGGAAAAAGGGAGCGGGGCTCCCGGAGATGCGTTATGGGGAATGCCGTGACTATGTCCTGCTGTGTGAGCGCGGTCACCCTTCCGTTCATATAGTTCACAATCAGCCACGAGGCAGACTGACGACATGCGCTTCTCCGTCCCCGGTCCCCGCAGCCTGGCGGGCCAGCTCTTCGCCATGCAGGCCGTCCTGATAGCGGTCGTCGTGGCCGGATACGCGCTGTTCACTTACGCCAGTGACCGCAGCCAGGCCGAAGAGGCGGCGACGCGCCAAGCCAGGGCGGTGGCGCGATCCGTCGCCGACTCCCCTTCCGTGCTGGAGGCGGCCCACACCTCCGACCCGACCGCCCGGCTTCAGCCGTACGCGATGCGGGTGATGCGGGACACGGAGGTCGACTTCATAACGATCATGAACCCGCGGGGCATCCGCTGGACGCATCCCGACCCGGACCAGATCGGCCAGCCCTTCCGGGGCCACACCGAGAAGGCCCTGAGGGGCGAGACCTTCGACGAGACCTACACCGGCACGCTCGGCCCCTCGGTCCGCGCGGTCACCCCGATCCAGGACGGCAAGAAGATCGTGGGCCTGGTCAGCGCGGGTATCCGGGTCGAGGAGATCACCCAGCGGGTGCAGGACCAGCTCACGGCCCTGCTCGGCGTCGCGGCCGGCGCGCTGGCCCTGGGCGCCGTGGGCACCTACGTCATCAACGCCCGGCTGCGCCGCCACACCCACGGCATGAACGCGGCCGAGCTCAGCCGGATGCACGACTACCACCAGGCCGCCCTGCACGCCGTACGCGAGGGGCTGCTGATGCTGGACGGGCAGTACCGTGTGGCGCTGATCAACGACGGAGGGCGGGAGCTGCTCGGCGTGGCCGGGGACGTGGTGGGCAGGTCGGTGGCGGAGCTGGGGCTGCCCGCCCCGCTGACGGGTGCCCTGCTGGCCTCGGAGCCGCGGGTGGACGAGGTGCATCTGACGGCTTCGCGGGTACTGGTGATCAACACCTCGCCGGTGTCGGGCGGTGAGCGGCGCGGTACGGTCGTCACCCTGCGCGACGTCACCGAACTCCAGTCTCTGATGGGCGAGTTGGACTCCGAGCGGGGCTTCACGCAGGCGCTGCGCTCGCAGGCGCACGAGGCGGCGAACCGGCTGCACACGGTCGTCTCGCTGATCGAGCTGGGCCGGGCGGAGGAGGCGGTGGAGTTCGCGACGGCCGAGCTGGAGCTGGCACAGGCGTTGACCGACCAGGTAGTGGCGGCGGTGAGCGAGCCCGTGCTGGCGGCACTGCTGCTGGGCAAGACGGCCCAGGCGAACGAGCGGGGCGTGGAGCTGATGGTGTCGGAGGACAGCTGCCTGGACGACGGTCTGCTGCCGGAGTCCCTCCCGTCGCGGGACCTGGTGACCATCCTGGGCAACCTGATCGACAACGCCGTGGACGCGGCACAGGGCAGCGTGCGGGCGCGGGTGACAGTGGCGGCGTACACCCAGGAGACCGAGGATCCCGAGGCCCTCGATGACGCCCCGGAGCTGGTGCTGAGGGTCTCGGACACCGGCCCGGGCGTGAATCCGGAGCACGCCGAGGCCGTCTTCCAGCGGGGCTTCTCGACCAAACCGGCGGGGCCGGGCGGCCGGGGGCTGGGGCTGGCCCTGGTACGGCAGGCGACACAGCGGCACGAAGGGACGCTGTCGGTGTCGGAGGCCGACGGGGGCGGAGCACAGTTCGAGGTACGGCTGCCGCTGCGGGAGCCGGGGGCGGTGGCCGAGGGCGTGACATCCAGCACCTCGGTGTCCAGAGGCGCTGGAGGCAACGCATGACGAGCGACACCACCCCCGAGAGGGCCATCCGCGTCCTGGTCGTCGAGGACGACCCGGTCGCCGCGGACGCGCACGTCCTGTACGTCGGCCGGGTCCCGGGGTTCGTCGCCGTGGGCAAGGCGCACACGGGCGCGGAGGCACGCCGGGCCCTGGAGCGCACGCCCGTCGACCTGCTCCTCCTCGATCTGCACCTGCCGGACGTGCACGGACTGCAACTGGCGCGGTCCCTCCGGACGGCCGGGCACCACGCGGACGTGATCGCGGTGACGTCGGCGCGCGATCTGGCGGTCGTGCGCGAGGGCGTCTCACTCGGAGTCGTGCAGTACGTCCTGAAGCCGTTCACCTTCGCGACCCTGCGGGACCGCCTCGTGCGGTACGCCGAGTTCCACGCGGCGGTCGGCGAGGCGAGCGGCCAGGACGAGGTGGACCGGGCGCTGGCGGCCCTGCGCGCCCCGGGCCCGGCGGCCCTGCCGAAGGGGCTGAGCGCACCGACGCTGGAGCGGGTGACGGTGGCCCTGCGCGACAGCGCGGAGGGCCTCACGGCCGCCGGTGTGGCGGAGACCGTGGGCATCTCCCGCATCACGGCCCGCCGCTACCTGGAACACCTGGTGGACGCGGGCCGCGCGGCCCGCCGCCCGCAGTACGGCACGGTGGGACGGCCGGAGCTGCAGTACCGCTGGGTCACCGGCCACTGACGGGTTGTCAGCCAGGTCGGCCACGACCGAACCGGCGCACACGCATTGACCTGACCAGACCAACCAACTTACGTTCACCACGCAGCCGTCCCGGCCACAACGAAGTGCGTCCGTAGGAGGTTCCTGCCGTGCGCCCCACCGCCGCATTCACACCTCTCCTCGCCTTAGCCCTCACCGCGACCGCCCTCACCGCCTGCGGTGGCGGTGCCGGCAGCGACCCCGACACCGTGAAGGTCTCCTTCAAACAGTCCACGGACAACTCCATCAAGGTGATGGACACCTATCTCGCGGACATCAAGAAGCAGTTCGAGAAGGCCCACCCCGGCAAGAAGGTCGAGCTCGTCCCGATCAAGGCCCCGGACTCGGAGTACTACACCAAGCTCCAGCAGATGCTCCGCTCCCCCAAGACCGCCCCCGACCTGGTCTACGAGGACACCTTCCTCATCAACTCGGACATCACCAGCGGCTATCTCAAGCCCCTCGACCCCTACCTCGCCAAGTGGCCGGACTGGAACCGGTTCATCGACACGGCGAAGGCGGCGGCCAAGGGCGAGGACGGCAAGACGTACGGCGTCCCCGACGGCACCGACACCCGCGGACTCTGGTTCGACAAGGGCATCTTCGCCAAGGCCGGCCTTCCCGCCGACTGGCAGCCGAAGACCTGGAACGACGTCCTGACCGCGGCCCGCACCATCAAACAGAAGGTCCCGGGCGTCATCCCGCTCAACGTCTACACGGGCAAGCCGGTCGGCGAGGCCGCCACCATGCAGACCTTCGAGATGCTGCTCTACGGCACGAACGACGGCCGTACGGACCCCCTCTACGACAAGAACGCGAAGAAGTGGATCGCCGGCGGCCAGGGCTTCAAGGACGCCCTCGCCTTCGTCGAGACGGTTTACAAGGAGAAGCTGGGCCCGGACGTCTCCGACGCGCTCGACCCGAACGTCATGACCCGGGTGCGCGGCGAGTGGCTACCGAAGGGCAAGCTCGGCATCGCCCTCGACGGCTCCTGGCTGCCGCAGGACTGGCTGCCCGGCAGCGGCCACGAGTGGCCCGAGTGGTCCGAGAAGCTCGGCCTCGCCGCCATGCCCACGCAGCATGGCCAGGCGCCCGGCAAGGTGAGCATGTCCGGCGGCTGGACCTGGTCGATCCCGGCCAAGGCCGGCAACCCGAACCTGGCCTTCGAGTTCATCAAGACGATGCAGACCAAGGCCAACGCGCAGAAGTGGTACGTCGCCAACTCCGGCATCGCGGTCCGCGAGGACGTGGCGAAGGACCCCGGATACGCCACAGCCCAGCCCGGCATCAGGTTCTTCACCGACCTGGTGCGCAGCACCCATTACCGCCCCGCCTACCCGGCCTACCCCAAGGTCTCCACGGCCATCCAGGAGGCCATGGAGGGCGTGACGACGGGTGACATGTCGGTGGACGAGGCGACGGGCGACTACGTGGACGCCCTGAAGGACGCCACGGACAACCAGGTCGTCGAGCGGTAGGCGACGGTACGCCCGGATGACCGCCACAGCACCGCACACCGACCTCGGAAAGACGCCCGGCCCCACGGCTCCCCTCCGCCCCCCGCGGGGCCCGGGCGTGCTGGTCCGGGCCCTCCCCCTCACCCCCGCCGTCGTCCTCCTGCTCCTCTTCCTCGCCGGCCCGATCGCCTACTGCGTCTACATCGCCTTCACGGACCTCCAGCTCACCGGCCAGGCCCAGGACTCGTTCGTCGGCTTCGAGAACTTCACCCGGGCCTTCGGGGACGAGGCGTTCCTCAACGCCGTATGGCTGACGCTGGTGTTCACCGTCCTGTCGTCACTGGTCGGGCAGAACACGCTCGGCCTCGCCCTGGCGGCGCTGATGCGGCGCGCGTCGAAACCGGTCCGTACGCTCACCGGCGGCATCGTGGTCACCGCCTGGGTACTGCCGGAGGTGGTGGCCGGCTTCCTCCTCTACGCCTTCTTCCGCCGCGAGGGCACCCTGAACGCCATCCTGGACTGGCTCCACCTGCCCTCCCAGAACTGGCTGTTCACGCTGCCCATCCTGGCGGTGTCCTTCGCCAACGTCTGGCGCGGTACGGCGTTCTCCATGCTGGTCTACTCGGCCGCGCTGAACGAGATCCCCAAGGAGATCACCGAGGCCGCCGAGGTCGACGGGGCCGGCGGCTGGCGCCGCATGTGGCACATCACCCTCCCCATGATCCGCCGCTCCATCGGCACGAACCTGATGCTCAACACCCTCCAGACCCTCTCGGTCTTCGGGCTGATCTGGGTGATGACCAGGGGCGGCCCGGGCGGCAAGAGCCAGACGCTGCCGCTCTTCATGTACGAACAGGCCTTCCAGAACAGCCTGATCGGCTACGGCACGGCGGTTGCCCTGCTCCTCCTCCTGGTCGGCTCCCTCTTCTCCCTCGTCTATCTGCGCCTGCTGCGGACGGAGGTCTGACCCGCATGGCAGTCACACTCGCCTCCCGCCGCACGACCCGTCGCCTGGCGGCGGACGCGGGCCTCCTGGTGCTCGCCGCGGCCTTCGTACTCCCCCTGGCCTGGGTGGTCCTGTCCTCCCTCGACCCCCACGCCGACCTCCGGGTGAAGGCACCCGACGGCCTCACCCTGGACAACTTCGACGCGATCCTGACCCCCGGGATCACCTTCACGCCGCTGCTGAACAGCCTGATCCTGTGCGGCAGCGCGACGCTGCTGACGGTGGTCTGCGCGGCCCTGGCCGCCTACCCGCTCTCCCGCTTCCGCTCCCGCTTCAACCGCCCGTTCCTGCTGACGATCCTCTTCGCGACGAGCCTGCCCATCACGGCGATCATGGTCCCGGTCTACGCGCTCTTCGTCCGAGTGGACCTGATCGACACGATGCAGGGCACGATCTTCTTCTTCGCCGCGTCCCAACTGCCGTTCGCCGTCTGGCTGATGAAGAACTTCATGGACGGCGTGCCGAAGGAACTGGAAGAGGCGGCATGGACCGACGGGGCGTCGTCCCTCCAGTCCCTGATCCGGATCGTGCTGCCCCTGATGGGTCCGGGCGTGGCCGTCGTGACGGTCTTCTCCTTCGTCATGATGTGGGGCAACTTCTTCGTCCCCTTCATGCTCCTGCTGACGCCCGACCAGATGCCGGCGTCCGTCAGCATCAACGACTTCTTCGGGAACCGGGGGATGGTGGCGTACGGGCAGCTGGCGGCGTTCTCGATCGTCTACTCCACGCCGGTGATCCTTCTGTACGTCCTGATCGCCCGCCGCCTGGGAGGGGGCTTCGCACTGGGCGGGGCGGTGAAGGGCTGAGGGCGGCGCCCGGCGCTGCGAGGTACTCGGCGTTGTCACTGGGGCCGGGTGGGTCCGCAGCCCGGCGTTGCGGGGTGCCGCTGCGCCCACCCGTGCCGCCCCAAGCGGCACGACTGCCCGCAGCCAAGCGGGAACGGCGGCCCGCAGCGGCGGCCTGCGGCAGCTGAACGGGAGGCGCCCGCAGCTGAGCGGGCCCGCACCCGCGCACGCACGGAAGGGGACGTGCCGGGGGGTGTCCGCCCGTAGCGGTTGGCGCGTCAACGCCAGTCAGCCGGCGTCCGACCCCATCGCGCCCTTCCGAGGACGGACGCCCCCCGGCGCGGCCCCGGCCCACCACCGCCGCGAAGGCACGACACACGCCCCCACCGAAGCCGCACAGGCCGCCGCAGGCACCCCGCCACCCGTCGATCACCGCACCGGACACGGCCGCTTGCCGTCGAACTCCCAGCCAGGCACCAGGTACTGCATCGTCACCGCGTCGTCCCGGGCGCCCAGCGCCTTCTCCCGGTACAGCTCGTGCGCCGCCAGCAGCCGGTCCATGTCGAGCTCGACGAACTCCCGTTGACGGAATGGCCGTCGCCCGCCCTCACGGAGAACACCCACACCGACCGGACGGCACTCCGCACCGACCTGGCCCGGGTGCGCGAGCGCGGCTACTCCATCGACCTCGAGGAGACGGTACCCGGCATCACCGGCTTCGGCTTCGCCCTGCGCTACAGCACCCCGGCCGTCGACGCCATCATCTGCTCGGTCCCGGTGGCCCGGCTGGCCCCGGAGCACGAGGCCCGCATCCTCTCCGTGATGCGGGACATCCGCGCGAGGATCGAATCCCGGCTACCACCGGTGCCGGGCGCACCCGACTGGCGCTAGAGCGCCGCCGCGCATCGTCACTCCACGGGTGACACTCCGAGGTCACGACGCATCGTCGCCCTCATGGCACGGAGCAAGTCCCAGATCTCTGCTTGGGCCTGTGCAGCGGTGGCCGCCGTCTCCCCCGGCTCGGGCTCTCCGCGCTCAAGGCGCTTCACCTGGCCGTAGACCTTGTTCAGGGCTTGGTTGACCACGCTCGCACGGGCGAGCACCTCGTCAGGGGCGATCATTTGTGCTGCGGAATAACGATCGCGATGGGTTCTCTTCGCTTCATCGAGTGCCTCCCTGTCGGCTTCCTCGACATTGCCTTCCCGTATGGCGTGCAGGTGGTGGTTGAGTGCCGTGGTGAACTGACGTGCGTCCCGATTGAGTTCCACGTAGCAGGTACGTCGCAGGAGCAGGTTCTCGCGGGTTTCCTCCTGGTCGCGGACCAGCTCTATCTCTCGGCGTTTTGCCTGCTCGGCGGCACGTTGGGTAAGAAGTGATCCCCCCAGCGTTCCAGCCACACCTGCCACAGCGATCATCACCGCACCGAGATCCACAGACCCTCCTTGAAGCCGCTTGGGACCCCATGACCGCTGCTCGTTGACGCACTGTCAAGCGCCCGGGTCTGCCGGCGACGGGGGTTGTGAAATCACGGGCCGGCACGCCGGAAGCGGCCAGTAGCCTCAGGCGCCATGGGCATTCAGATCGATGTAGTGGTGGGTTACCCGGTCAACGATGAGGTGGAGAGGGTGCTCGGGTTGGCCGAGGCGGTCGGCGAGCCCGTCACTGTCACGTTCCTGTGGGAGGGGCGGGAGAAGGCGGAACGCGCGGTGCTGGTGCCCGCGGCCACGCTGGCGCTCTGGGAGCATTGGGCCCCCACCGCCTACCCGAAGAATGACGCTGGGGACGACAACGGGGCCATGACAGAGGAGCCGGAACTGGCCCACCCAGCGGAATTCGGCGCGTTCACGCTCTTTCGCCGTCGGGCGGGAGGGCGCACGGCAGTTGCTCGCAACGGTGTGGTGGTCGCCGAACTACTGGACCCCGACGAGGCGCACTGGCTCCAGGAGAAGGCCCGCGACGTCCGCCAAGGCTTCATGGACCCGAAGCAGAAGGCGGCGTTCGAGGAGTTCCTCGCCCGGCAGCCACCCCTCGATGAGCAGTGACGCGCCGCCTCAGGCTTCGCGGCTTCGCAACAGGACACCCGACCGCGACTGACCAGCGCACTCAGCGACTGTGCATCCTCCCGGACAGCCCGGACGCTGGACGACAAGCCAGGGAGTTGCCGCGGAAGAGATTCCCGGCGCGGTCACCCCCGGCGAGCCGTACAGGCCACCCCTCAGCCGGCCGTCCCGTCCGGCAGGACCCCGGCCCGGAACGGCTCCACGCCCTCCAGCCTCCGTACCCGCGTCGGCTCGATCAGCAGCATCACCCGGCGTTCCCCGGGCAGTAGCCACGGATAGCGGTCCTCCCCGAGGTACTTGCGCGCGAGCCGGTCCATCGCCCGCTCCGCCTCCTCGCCCTCCACGAACCGGACGACCTTCCCCCGGATCTCCGCCCGGTCGTACGGATTCTCAGGGTCGTGGTGGGACAGCGAAACGTACGGATTGCGCCGCAGATTCTCCTCCTTCACCCGCCCGATGGAGGTGTTGACCATGACGTACTCCCCTTCGATGTCGGCCCACATGGGCGACACCTGGGGCGCTCCGTCCGCACCCACCGTCGCGAGGTGCCAGAAGTTCGTCGCGAGAAGACGCTCGCGAATATGCCCGTCGAGCTTGCCGTTCACCTGAGTGGCCACCTTTCCGGGCCCATACTCACCAGGCCCGGCGCCATCCTCGCCGCACCTCCGCCCCGAGCGACAGACGATCTTCGGCCCCGGTCGAACCCGCCGGTAGCCGTAGCTTCCTACAATCCGTGATCCTGGCCGAACAGACCGTAGTCACCGCAGCCCCGCACCCCTAGCTTGTGGCCCGTGCGCCGACCTTCAGCCCGCCCGAGCCAGCCCGCACCCCACCCCC